>VBEU01000024.1 GCA_005883775.1 Chloroflexota bacterium
ACCTCGTGGTCGAGCGGGTTGCTTACCGGAAGGCCGTATCGCAGCCGAACGCGTAGACGGCGCAGGTGCTCGCCGAGGCTTCGGCGGAGCTGACCGTCCTCCGCGAGCGAGGGATGAAGCCGCGCCGCGGCCTCCGCGACGAGCTGATCGATCACTGCCTGGTCATCAGCCTGCGAGGTGAGGCTCGCGTCGACGAGCTCCACGAATCCGAGAAGGAACTCGGTGATCGCGGCGACATCGGCGTCGCCGAGCGCGAGGCCCGCCTGCGCTTCGACCGCCGCGGCGATCCTCCCAGCGGCCGCCGCGACCGGGTGGTCGACAAGCGACCGGAGTTGACCGCTTTGCATCTCCGCTTGCCTCCCCGCACGGACGCGCCGGCTGACGATCGCGAGATAGAGAGTGGTCACCATCGCCATGGGCACGTTGTCGTCTGGCTGGAGAAGCTGCTCGCTCAGGATCTTCCGATGCGCCGGTAGGTCGAGCCGCGCGGCGAAGTCGGCAAGCCCGCGAGTGTCGGCGGCCTCCGCGTGGAGATCGTGCGGTCTCTCCATCTCGGACAGGAGCTGCTCCGCGGGCACGGCCTCGAGAACAAGCGAAAGCAGTCCTTTGCGGATGTCGATCTCGCTTCCGCGGACTGCGATGCCTACTCCGGGAAGGCGCTGCAGGTGGAGGTGGTGCCCCTCGAGCCAGGCCTCCGCCGCGCGAACGTCACGGCGCACGGTGGGGCGCGACGCGCCGAGGGCTTCCTCGAGGTCGGCGATGTGGACAGGTTGGGGCGACGCGTCGAGAAGCGCAGCGAGTACCTGGAGCTTGCGGTCGTTGCCGTCGAGCACGCGCGGACCCGCGACCGAACCGAGTGTCGATAGGATCGCGTGCCGCCGGTCGTCATTCCCCGACACCCAGACGCCCACGCCACGCCGTCGCATCACCCGAAGGCCCTCTGGACGAAGGTACGTGTCGATCGATGGCAGGTTGTAGCGGACGATCCGACCGGTCAGCTTGAGCTCGCTCGCGATCGCCTCGACGGTCGACGGCCGCGCCTCGCTCAGCAGCAGACGCGTGATCGACGCCTGTCGGCTATCGAGTGGAACGACCGCCATGGCGGCCCAAATCTAAACCTCCGCCCGAGCCCGCCCCGTTACCATTGGCGTCGTGCAGGGGGCGAGGGTCGAACCTCAAAACAGCGAGCTCGGGCGCCAGTTGGACGAATACCGCGCGGACCTCTTGGCGTACTGCTACCGGATGCTGGCCTCGCCATTCGAGGCCGAGGACGCCGTGCAGGAGACGTTCCTGCGCGCGTGGCGCGGCTTCGACGGCTTCGAGGGCCGGTCGGCCGTCAAGACCTGGATCCATCGCATCGCCACGAACGTCTGTCTGGACATGCTGCGAAGTCGCCAGCATCGGCTGCGGCCGATGGACCTCGGCCCGGCGCGTGAGCCGGTCGAGTCGAATCTGAACGTTCGACCAGAAGTCACGTGGATCGAGCCGATCCCAGACACGCTCATCGCCACCGACCCCGACCCGGCGGAGAGGGCCGTCTCGCGCGAGACCGTGCGGCTCGCGTTCGTTGCCGCCCTGCAGCACCTTCCGCCACGGCAGCGCGCCGCGCTGATCCTCTGCGAAGTCATGAGCTGGAAGGCGTCTGAGGTCGCGGAGCTCCTTGAAACGAGTGCGGCGAGCATCAACAGCGCGCTCCAGCGCGCTCGCGCGACGCTGAAGGAGAGCGGGATCAGCACTGCTGAGCGAGCGCCGGCGATGGACGAGGCGCAGCGCGCGCTCCTCGCGCGATACGTCGAGGCGTTCGAGCGCTACGACATCAATGCGCTCACGTCGGTGATCCGCGAGGACGCCAAGCAGTCCATGCCGCCGTACGACATGTGGCTCAGCGGCCGGGACGACATGTTCCGCTGGTGGTTCGGTCCGGGCATCGGCTGCCGCGGGTCGCGCCTCGTACCAACCGTCACCGCGAATGGCTCACCGGCGTACGGTCAGTACAAGCCGAGCCCGTCCGGATCCGGTTACGAGCCGTGGTCGCTGCAGGTGATCGAGCTCGCACCCGACGGGGTCGCCGAGATCACCTTCTTCCTCAACACCGCGACGCTCTTCCCGCTCTTCGGCCTGCCCCCGCGCCTCGACGCCTAGATCACTCGGGCAGAACGTCCTCGAGACCCATGAACGCGACGACCTGGCGCAGGTCGGCCGGCGCATGCCGCAGGCGGACTTCGCAGCCGTTCCGATGCGCTCCCAGCTGCAGCCGCGCGAGCGCCTCGACCGCGACGGCATCGCAGGGGATGCCGATGACGTCGCAGAGGACGACGGCGCCCGCGTTCGCCGTCAGGAGATCGCAGACACGCGAGTAGAGACCCGGTAGGTCGGCCCGCTCGAGAGGGCCCCGTATCGCGAGGCTGACGGTCCGAGAGACGTGGGTGGCCACCAGGCATTAGACGAAACAGCGGGCTCGAATTCATCGGTCAGAACGGCCTGGGTTACTTGTGTCTCCGCCGATGAGTTTTCGCGGCGGACGCGTCTAAGGGGGTAAGAAGCGAAGGAGGTCGACGAAATGGCAGTCATCGAGCTCTCACGGAAGTGGCGCCAGCCGAACGGGTCGGCCTCGATCTCGCTCGCGAAGTGGCTCCAGAACAACGCTACGGTGCGGGGCTTTGTCGCCCTCTTCGCATTCCAGGTGCTCCTGAATGTGCTCGTGGTCGCGCAAGAGCGCGCTGCGGCGACGGTCGCGTACGCGCCGAGCTTTACCGCAAATGTCCTGCTCGCGGGTGTGACCTATCTCGCTGTTCGCCAGCTCGTCGCCGGTCGGAGCGCCGCACTCGGCGTCGGTTACGCGCTGGGCGGCGGCGTCGGCGGTGTGGTTGGTCTCGCAGCGACGCGGATGCTCGGGATCTAGGCGAAGAAAGATCGTTGGAGGCTCATCGTGACAACTGAGAACAACAGACGGTGGCTCGCGCTGATGGTCCTGTGCCTCGGCAGCTTCATGATCGTGCTCGACACGACGATCGTGAACGTGGCGCTTCCATCGATCCGCGCCGATCTCGGATTCACCGAGAGTTCGCTTGCGTGGGTCGTGAACGCTTACATGCTCTTCTTCGGCGGCTTCCTCCTGCTCGGCGGACGTCTAGGTGACCTCTTCGGGCACCGCCGCCTATTCCTCGTCGGCATCAGTCTCTTCACGGTCGCGTCGATCGCTGCCGGGCTCGCCTCAACGCAATCGATTCTCGTCGCGGCGCGTGCGGCACAAGGGCTCGGCGGCGCGATAGCGTCCGCGACCGGGCTGTCTTTGATCATGACGCTCTTCACTGACGTCGCGAACCGCACAAAGGCGATGGGTATCGTGGGCTTCGTCTCGGCAGGCGGCGGCAGTGTGGGCGTCCTCCTCGGCGGGATCCTCACAAGCGTGTTCGGCTGGCACGCTGTGTTCGTCGTGAACATCCCTGTCGGCATCGCCGTGACCGCCCTGTCGCTGCGTCTCGTGCCGGCGACGAACGGATTCGTCATGAACGCACGTCTCGACGTCGGTGGCGCGATCAGCGTCACCGCATCAGTCATGACCGCCGTCTACGCGATCGTAAATGGCAACGAGGCCGGCTGGACGTCCACGCAAACGCTCGGTCTCCTCGGCGCGGCCGCAATCCTCTTCGTCGCGTTCGTCGCCATCGAGTCACAGGTTCGCGATCCCCTCATGCCGCTCGGTCTCTTCCGCCAGCGCAATCTCGCGACCGCCAACGTCATGGGCGTGCTCTGGGCGGCGTCGATGTTTGCTGCATTCTTCCTCTCGGCGCTCTACCTGCAGCTCGTCCTCGGGTACACGCCGCTTCAGGTCGGACTCGCCTTCCTCCTCGGGAACCTGCTCATGGCCGTGTTCTCGGTGAGCCTCTCCGCGAAGCTCGTCATGCGCTTCGGAATCAAGCGGCCGCTGGGCACCGGCCTCGCGCTCGCCGGACTCGGTCTCCTGCTTCTCGCGCGAGCTCCGATCGACGGCAACTACATCGTCGACGTGCTGCCGAGCATGCTCCTCATCGGTCTGGGCGCAGGCATCGCGTTCAACCCGATGCTCCTCGCCGCGATGAGCGACGTCCGTCCCGAGCAGGCTGGTCTCGCGTCCGGAATGGTGAACACCTCCTTCATGCTCGGCGGCGCACTCGGTCTCGCGGTCCTCGCGAGCGTCGCAGCCGCGCGAACCAGCAACGCGCTCGCGGCGGGCACGCCAACCCTCGTCGCACTGACTGACGGCTACCACGCGGCGTTCGCGGTCGGGGCAGCCTTCGCGATCGTCGCCGCGATCCTCGGCGTGACCGTCTTGCGCACTCCGGCGCAGGATGTCGCCGCCGACGAGACGGCCGTCAGCCTCGCGACCGCTGCGGACTAAGAAAAGGAGCGACTTTCCGATAGTGGCTACACAGACCACGGTCTCCGAACAGGTGAAGAAGATCCCGAGCACCGTGCGGCCGACGGTGAACGCCGCGCGCCGGGCGGTGAAGACCGCCGCCCCCAAGGCGAAGGAGATCGCATACCAGAGCAAGCCACCGCGTTCGAAAAGCGCGATGTGGAAGCTCGCCCGCTACGCCATGGGCGAGGAGTACGTCGTCGGGATTGGCGCCTTCTCCACCTACGCGGCGCTCTTCTTCTACCGCGGCCGAGAGCTCGACGATGCGACCGGCCTGCTCCAAGGCAGTGGGAAAGATGCCCGATTCACGAGGCTTCGCTCGCCAGCCGACGCCGAGCGGCCCGCGCTGAAGCGCCTCGTGCGCAACGCCTTCGCGCTAGCGAGCGCCAGAAGGGAATAGCCGCGGCGCGGGTTGGCACGGCGCAGGGGATTGCTCGCGACGCGCGGGTGCCCCGGGGACCCGGCTCCGCGGCCGCGAAGCGGGCCGGGGTTGCCGGGGAGGGTGCGCGG
>VBEU01000025.1:0-1513 GCA_005883775.1 Chloroflexota bacterium
GCGCTCTACCACTCGCAATCGGTCGAGGCCTTCTATGCACACGTGCCTGGACTCAAGGTCGTCGTCCCATCGACTCCCTACGACATCACAGGCATGCTCCGCAGCGCGATCCGCGATCCAGATCCGGTGATCTTCCTCGAGCACAAGGCGACGTACCGGTCAGTGAAGGGCGAGGTCCCCGACGGCGACTACACCGTGCCGCTGGGCCCGGCGGACGTGAAGCGCGAAGGTACCGACATCACGGTCTTTGCCTACGGGTTGATGCTCCATCACTCCCTCGCGGCGGCCGAAGCCCTCGCCGGCGACGGCGTGTCGGTGAACGTCGTGGACCTCCGCAGTCTCCGGCCCCTCGATGTGGCGACGATCCTTCGGGAAGCGCGGAAGACCGGAAAATGTTTGGTCGTGTATGAGGACAACCGCTTGTTCGGCGCTGGGGCCGAGATCGCCGCTCTCATCGCCGAGGAGGCGTTCAGCGATCTGGACGCTCCAGTGATGCGCATCGGCGGGCCAGAGGTGCCCGCGATGCCTTACAACAAACCACAGGAAGATTGGTTCATGCCCGATCCGGCGAAGATCGCGGCCAAGATGCGCGAGCTGGCCGCGTACTAGTAGGGGAATGTCATGGCTTTTGAGCTGAAGATGCCCAAGCTCGGCGAGTCCGTCACCGAAGGCACGATCGGGAAATGGCTGAAGCAGCCCGGGGACAAAGTGAACAAGTACGACCTGCTCGTCGAGGTCCAGACCGACAAGGTCAACACCGAGATCCCGTCGCCCGTCGCGGGGACGCTCAAGGAAGTCAAGGTCGAAGAAGGCCAGACTGTCCCGATCGGGACGCTCCTCGCCGTCTTCGAGACCTCCGATGGAGAAGCGCCGGCATCCGCACCTCAGCCGGCGCCGGACCAGCCCGCCACTCAGCCGCAGCAGAGCGCGGCGCCCCAGCCGCAGCCGGGTGCGGCTCAACCGCCGAAACCCTCTCAACCCGGCGGAGCCCAGGCCCCGACGGGCCCGGGCGCCCCCGCCGGGCGGGGGCCCTCGGCGGTTGAGCCGCCTCGTCAGCCGCAAGCTCCATCTGCCCAGCGCGCCGCGCCTCCGCCACCTCAAAGTGCGTCCCCCGCTTCCCAATCCTCGGCGGCGGCGACTGCAACGGCGGAGCGTCCCGATCTCTCCGATGTGAGAGCCACGCCCGCGGTGAGAAAGCTCGCGGGCGAGAACGGTATCGATATCTCGCAGATCGAAGGCACGGGTCTCGCCGGGCGGGTATCGCGCAAGGATGTCGAAGACTTCATCGCGCAACGCCAGTCGTCACAGCAGCAGGCCGCGGCGCGTGTCGTTCCGGCACAACCGCAAGCGCCGTCGCAAACGGCGCCCGCGCGCCAGGCACCGGTCCCCTCGCTCGCGGGAGACGAGCTCGTCCCGCTCTCGCAGATGCGTCGCGCGATCGCGAACAACATGGTCCAGGCCTGGAGCGCGCCGCATGCGCACGCCGTGATGGAAGTCGACATGACCGACCTGA
>VBEU01000025.1:1641-12077 GCA_005883775.1 Chloroflexota bacterium
CGGTCATCAAGGACGCCGACAGCAAGAGCCTCGCGGGTCTGATGCGGTCCATCCGTGACGTCGTCGATCGCGCGAAGGCTCGGCGCCTCACGCTGGACGATCTGTCGGGTGGCACCTTCACCCTGAACAACACCGGTCCGCTGGGGACGACCGTCTCGAGCCCGATCGTGCCCCCCGGCCAGGCCGCGATCCTATCGTCGGAGTCGATCCGGAAGCGGCTTGTCGTGACCGACGATGACGCGATCGCCATTCGCCAGATGATGAATATCGTGATCGGGTTCGATCACCGCGTCGTCGACGGGTCGACCGCGGCGCGCTTCCTTGCCGCGGTGCGCGACTGGCTCCAGACCGTCGGCACGTCGGTGCCGGTCTATTGATGAGATGAAACGAGCGACGAGCGGCTTTGCCGGAAGGAGCGAGACGGTCAGCCCTGAGCGTGTCTCCCCGGCGAAGCCGGGAGATTGAGCTGATGGCCGAGCTCGCGCCGATCAAATTCGAAATGCCCGGCGAGGTCGAGCGGCCGCGCTCGCGAGGGCGGAGCGCCGCGAACACTCTGGTTCCGATCGACCGAGCGCGCCCCGAATGGCTCAAGGTCCGCCTCCCGATGGGACCCGAGTACGAGAACCTGCGCCGGCTCATGCGATCGAAGTCGCTTCACACGGTGTGCGAGGAGGCTCACTGCCCGAACATGGCGGAGTGCTGGGGCGCGGGGACCGCGACGTTCATGATCCTTGGCGATACGTGTACTCGGTCGTGCGGCTTTTGCGCCGTCAAGACCGGGCGTCCAGGGATCGTCGACCTCGACGAGCCGGCGCGGGTGGGCGCGGCGGTCGCGCAGATGGCACTCGGTCACGCCGTGGTCACGAGCGTGAACCGCGACGAGCTGCCCGACGGCGGCGCATCGCTCTTCGTGGCGACGATCCGCGAGATCCGCGCTCAGTCTCCGGGGACGACGGTCGAGGTCCTCATCCCGGATTTCACGGGTGACCCCGCCGCCCTCGACGCGGTGCTCGCGGAACGGCCGGAGATCCTGAACCACAATGTCGAGACGGTCGAGCGCCTCTACTCGCGCGTGCGACCCCAGGCGCGCTATCCGCGTTCGCTCGAGGTGCTGCGCCGCACCAAGGAGCGCGCTCCGGAGCTGGTCTGCAAGAGCGGGATCATGGTGGGCCTCGGGGAGGCGCATGACGAGGTGGTCGCGACGATGCGCGACATCGCCGCGCAAGGGACCGACGTGTTGACCATCGGCCAGTACCTCCGTCCGTCGCCGACGCATCTACCGATCGAGCGCTATTGGACTCCCGCGGAGTTCGCGGCGCTTCACGACGAGGGGATGACGATGGGCTTCCGTCATGTCGAGTCGGGACCGCTCGTCCGCTCGTCGTATCACGCGGAGCGACACGTCGGCCTTGGGTAGATCGCTGCACGTCAGCTGGCTCGGACGTGTCCCCTACGTGGACGCGTGGCGACTGCAGGAGGCGGTGGCAACGCGCGTGCGCAACGCCGGCGCGGAGCGACTCTTGCTCCTGGAGCATGATCCTGTGTACACGATCGGCCGGCGCGGGACGACCGATCACCTTCTTGTCGGGCCCGACGTCCTGCGCGCGGCGGGCGCGTCGGTCTACCGCGTCGATCGCGGCGGCGATATCACGTACCACGGCCCGGGTCAGCTCGTCGGTTATCCCATCACCATGCTCGTGGAAGGGGCCGATCTGGTCGCGTACGTCCGCGCGATCGAAGACGCCTTGCGCGACGCGCTTCGAAGCTACGGCGTTGCCTCCCGCACCGAGCGAGGCAAGACCGGGGTGTGGGTCGATCTGCCGAACGGCCGGCCTGCGAAGATCGGTGCCATCGGCGTACGCGTGTCGCGCGGCGTGACCACGCACGGCTTCGCGCTCAACGTCTCGACCGACCTCGCCGCTTTCGAGCGGGTCCTCCCCTGCGGGTTCCAGCACGAGGTCGCCTCCCTCGAACGCCTCGGCGTGTCAGCGGACGTTTCGGAGGTGGGGGAGCGGTGCGGTCGTGCGCTCGCCGACCGGCTCGGATGTGCTCTCGTCATCGACACGTCGGTCGAACCGCCACGTGATGCGGAAATCCCCATCGACGCGCCGGTTCGCGCGGCGCTCGACCTTCTCGCGGAGCCGGTGCCCGTCTAATTCCGCGCGTTGCGGATGAGCGCTCATGCGTTTGCAGTAGTCGGCTGCCATGCGGCCGTATGGTCCTGGGACGGCACCCACCCGGACGGGTGACCGAACGCGCTATGGAGACACGCAGAACTCGACATAACGTTAGGCCTACGGTGGGAATGAAATTTAGCAAACCGGCGATCACGAGGACCCTCGGTGACGAGCCGATGGTGACCCTCGACGCGTTGGCGCTCACGCAGCGCATCGGGACCATCTCGCACGCCGAAAAGCCGGTGACCTCTCCGATCTATCAGTCACTCGCGGAACGCCAGCAGCCGTACGAGGCGAAGTGGCGGAGGGCGCTCCGGCCTCGCTAGCTGACGCGCTCGCCGCGGTGGTAGACGCGCCACACGCGCCAGAGCACCGCCGGATCCGAGAGCGGATCTCCGTGCACGAGGACAACGTCCGCCGGGCCACCCTCCCGAATCGTTCCGGCGTCCTTGATCCCGACGAGCTCGCCTCCGATCCACGTCGCTGACGCGAGCGCTTCGTGGGGCTCGAGCCCGGCGCGCACCAGCATCTGGACCTCCCACGCGAGATGACCCGGCCGGACCGAGCCGCCGCCGAAGTCGCTGCCCGTCGCGATGCGCACGCCGGCTTTCTTTGCGGCGCGTACCGCGCCGAACGCCTGGTCGAGGAGGGCGACACTCGCCGCCTTGGTGTCGGCGAATCGACCGCCATCGGTCGCGGCGAAGCCGATGGAGCTATCGAGCACGCTCAGTGTCGGCACGAACGTCGTGTGCCCGGCCATCTTCGCCGCCGTGGCGGCGTCGACGCCGAATCCGTGCTCGATCGAGTCGACGCCCGCCTCTACCGCGACCGCGGCGCCTTTCCCCTGCGCGTGCGCGGTGATCCGCTTCCCGCGTTCGTGGACCACGCCGACCGTCGGCTTGAGCTCGTCGGCGGTGAATGTGACCTCGTCGCCGGTGCGACCGGTGTCGACCGCGATCTTTACCAGATCGGCGCCCGCCTCCATCTCGGCGATGGCCGCTCGCCGCAGCTCGTCCGCTGAATCGACGAAGACGACGAACGGCGGGAACTTGTCGCGTCGCGCGAGCCACGTCCCGGCCGCCACGATCGTCGGGGCATTGGTCTGCCCGCGGTGGGTGTCGCGGATGCGGATGTTGAGACGGTGCGGCGCACCGACGTCGCGTGCGCTCAGAATCCCCATGCGCGCCAGGTCGTGTGCCGCTTCCGCTCCTCGAGCGATGAGGTCGGCCTCGGGATCGTCGAACCGCGCTATCCAGTTCGCTCCGCCGAGCCCCGTGAAGTGGGCGTGACAGTCGACGAGGCCGGGGATGATGGTCGCCCCGGACGCGTCGACGATCTCGGCGCCGCCGGGATCGGGGGCGCCGCCATCGGGACCGAGGTACGAGACGCGGCCGTCGCGCATGAGGATGGAGAAACCGCGGCGCAGCGCCGGCGAACGACCGTCGGCAAGTGCCGCGTCGCGAAGGAGGGTCGCCGTCGGCGCTATTTGGTCTTCCTGCCGATGGTGCGGATGAAGGTCTCGATGGGAATGGCTGAGAGCGTCTCGATCTGGACCGTGCCGCGCGCGCCGAGACCGACGGAAACACGCGAGATGGTCTCGTTGTCCTTCGCCTCGACAATGTTGACGAAGTCGTAACGCCCGAGCGTCGCGTACTGTGCGACCACGCGGGCGCCCATCGCTTCGATTTCTTCGTTGACCTTCTTTATCCGGCGCGGGTTCGATTGAAGCGTCTTGACGCCAGCGGCGGTCACTTTCGTGAGAAGGACATACGTCGCCACGATGCTCCCTCCAGCCCCATACTCGAACGCGAGCATATGCCGACGTTCACTCGGGCTCAGGCCGAGGCCCTTCTCCCCAAAGTGCGTCCTCTCCTCGAAGACCTTCAGCGCCGCAAGGCGTCATACGACAGGCGTCCGACCGATCCGGTCGCGAAGGAGATCAACGCGCTCCTGCTCGAGATCGCGCATTTCGGCGTCGACGTGAAGGACCCCGACCAAGGGCTGATCGATTTCCGTGCGATGCGCCGCGGCCGGGAGGTCTTGCTCTGCTGGAAGCTCGGCGAGGGCGATCGCATCAGTTACTGGCACGATGTCGAGACGGGGTACGCGGGCCGCAAACTCATCGAAGACTAAGACTTGTCGCATCACGCGACGGGATCGCCTCTTCGGTCTTTGACGCGACATCCGGCGCTGATCGTCCGGCCGAAAGTGACCGACAGTCCTACCGCGCACCGGCCTGGCCTGACGTTAATCAGACGAGCCGACAAGCGACGAAAGGGGGTCCGACGGTCGAACGGATCGGCTCCTAAATAGGGAGGAGAGGGGCGGGAGGTCCTCGTGGGACGAGTCCTATCCGCACTCATCACGATCGCGATCGCTTCCGCACCAGCCTTCGTCGCGGGCGCCTACGTCGTGGCTCCAGCGGTGACGACGACCGCGGCTACCGACAGCGGCGCGAAGACGGCCACCGCGAACCTTACGACGACTCAACAAGCGGCAACGACCACAACGGCGAACACCGCAACTACGGCAACCGTCACCACTGCCGGCGTCACGATGACCGGCAACGGCGCTCCCAGCGGCGCGCACTACAACCTGAACATCATTGGCGTGTCGAAGGACAAGACCGCGACGATGACGACAGGCGACGGCCACCGCATCTTCGTCCAGCTCAATGGCGGAGAGGATGCCGTCAGTCTGAACGGAAAGCTCGCCAATCAGTTGAACAAGGTCAACAAGATCCTGCTGCAGCCGGCGCCCGCCGGTGAGAGCTTCCAGGTCTTGGACGCTAACGCGACCGACAGCAACGGTGCACTCTTCCAGCTTCCAGCCGACGTCTCAGCGACATGGACCGTGTGGGCTCGAGCGCTCGGAAAACCGGGCGGCAAGTCAAACACCACGACCTGCGCGACGACCGCCGGCGTCGACGGGGTATTCGGTACCGCGGACGACGAGATCGTCTGCTCCCTTTCGACGCTCTCCATGGAACGGACGAAGGGCAAGCAGACCTTCGTGAACGTCTCGGCGGAGCTCCTCTTCATCACCATCACCGTCGACCCCACTGCCAACACCGCGCTCGCGACATGCCTCGGCGTGACCACTACCACCGACGTCACGCTCTCGCTCTTCAACGGTTGCCTTCAGAACTACTTCTGGAACTACGACAACCAGGGTCTCAAGCTCCTTCAGCTCCGGTTCTATCCCAAGAGTGCGGTAGGCGGTTGACGATCGCGTTGACACGCACGACGTGTTCTGTCTAAATCTCGGGGTTGGAGAGTCACGACCTCGCCTGGGCCGCGGGATTCTTCGACGGCGAGGGTTGGGCGAACCGCCAGCGGCGCGGCGTGAACTCGCGGATCAATCAGGCAGGGCTCGACGGTGTTCCCGAGGTGCTCACTAAGTTCCACCGGATCGTCGGCGTCGGGCGCATTCACGGCCCGGTCATCGTCGAAGGCAGGCAGCCTCTGTATTACTGGGACGCCACCTCCCGGCCGGACCTGCTGCAGGTGGTCGAACGAATCGGCCCGTGGCTGTGTCCGGTCAAACGTGCGGAGTTCGAGAGGACGTTGGGCGGACCGCTGCCGGCGCAGGTTTGGCCCGGATCCATGAGCGAGGAGCTCGCCTGGGCGGGTGGTTTCTTCGACGGTGAAGGCTCGACTTGTCTTGATAAGCATCGGACGCACGCCGGCTACCAGGTACCCGTTCTCTATGTCCCGCAGTCGGCAGAAACGGGGATCGCGCCGGAGCTAGTACGGCTGCAGAAGGCTCTCGGGATCGGGACGATCTCCGGACTGCGCAAATCGAAGCCACCGTGGAAACCCTACCGACGGTGGCGTGTCTTCAGCGTGGAAAAGGTCTTTCTCGCACTCCACATGCTCTGGCCGTTCATCGGAAACGTGAAGCGGGCCCAGGCGCGCCATGCAATGCAGGTTGTACTCGCGCAGCCCGATCTCGTTCGTGGTAATCCCGCGTTCGGTGTCGCGGGTGCACGCTATTGCCTGCGCGGTCACGACAAGTGGAACGCGCGCATCCGCCCCTTCAAAGGGCGAGGGAAGAACGAAGAAGATCCGTTGAATCACTTCAGGCAATGTATGACATGCGTGCGCGAGGATGCGCGCGCGAAGAGAACCAAAAAGCGACGGCCATGAGGCCGTCGCTTACCGGTCTCCTACTAAGTTACTTGTTGAAATAGTTCTTGTTGATCTCGGTGTAGTTCTTCCATTTGTCCGGGACGGCATCTTCAGGGAAGATCGCACTTACCGGGCAGACCGATTCACATGCGCCGCAATCGATGCATTCATCCGGATGGATGAAGTACATGTTGTCTGCATCCGTTGTATAAATGCAGTCAACGGGACACACATCTAAGCACGATGCGTCCTTCACGCCGATGCAGGGTTCCGTGATCACGTAGGCCATTTCTGAATCGCTCTCCCGTTTCGCACACGTGGAAAAATCGCGTGATGTTTTCTCAGCCTATCATCGCGCGACATGAGTGGCGAAATCGCCGAGTTCCCGTTGCCGGCCGACGTCACCGACGACGAACGCGCCACGGCGAAGCGCGAGATCGGCAAGTACTCGAAGATCCTCGGCGAGGAGCCACGCGTCATCCGTTTTGCCGGTAGAACGATCGGTCAGACGGGGCCGGTCTGGCACTTTCAATACACGCGGCTGTACGAGCTCCCGAAGGGTTACCTGGTCGCCGCCCACGATCTCCACGAGGGGATCAAGGTCGCCTATGCCGAGCGGCCGGAGGACCTTCCCAAGGCGTTCGAGAACGATCTCGTGCGCGAGTTCGTCGAGGACGAGCTCCGCTACCGCAAGATTATCGGAACCGAGCACGCCCGAGCCCAGTAGCCGCTCGCGCAAATCGGCCCGCCCGCCGAAGAGGCAACCGCGTGGCGCACCTGATGAGCCGGCGCGCGCGCGCTGCACCGACCCACCGCCGGCGGAGCTCCTGCGCGGAATCGAACAGTTCAACGCCGGAGAATTCTTTGAGCAGCACGAGACGCTCGAGCTGCTCTGGCGGGACACGGCCGCTCCGGTGCGTCACCTCTATCACGGGATCCTTCAGGTTGGGGTCGGCTTTCATCACTGGCGCCGAAGCAACTTCCACGGCGCGTCCGTGCTTCTCGAAGAAGGCGTCGACCGCCTCCGTCCCTTCGCGCCGAGCTGCCAGACGATCGACGTCGCGTCGCTCATCGTAGACGCGAGCGCCGCGCGCGAAAAGCTCATCGCACTCGGTCCCGAGCGGATGACCGAGTTCGACTTCGCAAACGCGCCACGGGTACGCTTCGCGCGATGACCGAAGCGGCGCGTGAGTGGGCCGATCGACTCGGCGCGGTCGGTGTATGGACGCACGATGTCGAGCGGATGTCCGCCGCGAGCGCACGGGACTATGTGCGTGCGATCGAATCACTCGGATTCGCAGCGCTGTGGATACCCGAAAGCCTCGGCAGTAAGGAGGCCTTCGCGCACGCGAGCCTTCTGCTCGGCGCGACGAAGAACCTCGTCATCGCGACCGGTATCGCCAACATCTGGGCGCGCGATCCCGTCGCGATGGCGAACGGAGCGCGCACGCTGGTCGACGCTTTTCCCGGCCGGTTCCTCCTCGGGCTCGGCGTGAGTCACGCTCCGACCGTCCAGACGCGCGGACAGACCTACGCGCATCCGCTCGAGTACATGCGCCGGTATCTCGACGCGATGGACGCCGCTCCATACGTCGGACCGAAGGTCGAGGTACCCCGTGCTCTCGCGGCACTCGGGCCGCAGATGCTCCGGCTCTCCGCTGCGCGCACGCTCGGCGGCCATTCCTACTTCGTGCCGGTCGAGCACACCACGGTCGCGCGGAAGGAGCTCGGCACAGGTCCGCTCCTGGCCGCCGAGCAGGCCGCGGTGCTTGACGAGGAGCCCGCGTCCGCGCGCACGACCGCGCGACGGCACATGAAGCGCTATCTCGAGCTCGAGAATTACACGAACAACCTGCGGCGCCTCGGGTGGTCCGACGCGGACCTTGCCGATGGCGGCAGCGACCGGCTCGTCGACGCGATCGCGGCGTGGGGCGGCACCGCCACGATCAAGGCACGCATCAATGAACACCGGAAGCGCGGCGCCGATCACGTGTGCCTTCAGGTGCTGCGCGCCGATCCAAAGGGGTCGCCGACCGCGGACCTCGAGCGGATCGCGAAGGCGGTGCTCTAGCTCCCGTCCTTCTCTGGCAGCTCGACCGGTGTGAACCCGGGCTGATCCCAGCCCAGTACGGTGTAGGGAGGCAGGTTCACCGCCTCGACCCCGCGCAGCTCCGGGATATCGTCCAGCAGCGCTCGCTCGATCCCGCTCTTCAGCTGGAGGGTCGCAACGAGCCGCCCCGTCCGAGGCCGCGTGACTGAGACGCGGATCCGCGCGATGGCATCCTCGACGTCGACGAGCTCTACGTGGCCCCCCGTTCGCGCCAGATAGCGCTCCATCTCGGCGATCTTGGTGGCAACACGCTCGGCGAGGTCAGGCATCTTGAGCGAGCATACGGAAACGCTTCGAGGAGGTCTGCCATGTGCTACCCGCCGGGTGCGCGCCCGCCCGACGTTCCGTCCGATGTTCTGCCGCCAATGAGCGGAGGATCGGGCGCAGAGGACTTGACCCTTGCCAGCGCAGACGGGACGAAGTTCCGCGCGTATCTGGCACGGGCCGGCGATGGGGACGCCGGCGTCGTTATCGCACCAGACGTGCGCGGGCTCCACTCCTTCTACGAGGAGCTCGCCGAGCGGTTTGCGTCCGCCGGCGTTCACGCGATCGCGTTCGACTATTTCGGACGCACCGCGGGGATGGACCGTCGCGGCGATGACTTCGACTACATGCCGCACGTCCGACAGGCCACGCCGAGGACGGTGTTTGCGGACATCGCCGCGAGCCGCGCGAGACTGGAGAAGGAAACCAAGGCCGCCCGCACGTTTGTTCTGGGATTCTGCTTCGGCGGCCGCATCGCATTCCTCTCTTCGGCCGAACAGCCGGGCCTTGCCGGAGTCGTTGGCTTCTACGGCCGGCTCGGCAAGCGCGAGAACGAGGTCTGGCCGGCCCCGGCGGAGCAGGCACCGCGGATGCGCGCACCGGTGCTCGGTCTCTTTGGCGGTGGCGACCCGAGCATCCCGCCTTCCGACAGCGCCGCGTTCGACAGTGCACTAACGATCGCGAAATTGAAACACCACATCGAGACGTATCCGGGGGCTCCGCATTCGTTCTTCGACCGAACGTTCAGCGAGCACAAGAAAGAGTGCGACGACGCCTGGCGCCGCGTTCTGGCGTTCATGCGCACGGGCGACCCGGCCAGAGCGGCGTGACCCTCGACGGCTCGATCCTCGCCTTCATGGGGATCGCGGCGCTGCTCACGATCCTGCCGGGCGCGGACATGGCGCTGGTCGCGAAGGTCACGCTGCTCGACGGAAGGCGCGCGGCGTTCTTCACGAGCCTCGGCATCTGCGCGGGCCTGCCGGTGCACGCGACCGCCTCGGCACTAGGACTTTCACTCATCCTCGCGACGAGCGCCGAGGCGTTCACGGTGGTGAAGTTCGCCGGAGCCGGATATCTCGCTTATCTCGGGATCCGGACCATCCGCGACTCGTTTCGGCCGGCGAGCGCTGCGGTGGCTGCGGCAGGGAGGGCACGCACGTCTCGCAGCGCCTTCGCTCAGGGCTGGCTCTCGAACGTGCTGAACCCAAAAGTCGCGCTGTTCTATCTCACGTTCCTCCCGCAGTTCATCTCGCCTGGCGACAATGTGCTGGTCAAGTCCCTTCTGTTGGCGGCCATCCATGCGGTGATGGGCCTCGTCTGGCTACCGCTCTACGCCTACGCGATCGATCGCCTCGGCGCGGTCGTCCGCGGAGCGCGACACTGGCTCGAGCGACTGTCGGGGACCGCTCTGATCGGCCTCGGCGTGCGCCTGGCGCTCGAGCGACGCTGAGCGCGTCGCGCGATACGGAAGCCTCGGGCAAGCTCCGCTAGCCTCGTGCCGATGCGCTCGTTCTGGCTGTTCGTGTTCGGCACGATCGGCTTCGTATTGATCAGTTACTTCGAGCAGGTTCCGATCCTGGGATGGCTCGGGGCAATGGTCTCCGCGGTCGCGTGGGTGACGCTCGGTCGTGCGCTCGCGCGAGACGGGGCTTCCGCGACGATCACCTCCGGCATCCTCGGAGCCTGGACAGGTTTCGTCGGGGCCTTCACCGCCTGGGCGTTTCAGACTGGAAATCTTTTCGGGCTGAGCACTCC
>VBEU01000163.1 GCA_005883775.1 Chloroflexota bacterium
TGCTGGTGGATGGTCGCATCGTGCGGACCGGCGGCCCCGAGCTCGCTGCCGAGCTCGAGTCGAAGGGTTATGAGTTCGTGCGCGAAGCGCTCTACGCGGGTCGAGCCTGATGGCCGTCACCCTCAAGGGCCCCACTGTGAAGTCCGCGCCGCTCGATGTTGCGCGGATCCGGAAGGACTTTCCGATCCTCGCCCAGACAGTGCGCGGGAAACCGCTCGTCTACCTCGACAATGCGGCAACCAGTCAGAAGCCTCGGCAGGTGATCGACGCCATGTCGCAGGTGTTCGAGGAGCACAACGCGAACATCCATCGCGGCGTCTACGAGTTCAGCGAGCGCACGACCGCTTTGTTCGAGGAAGCCCGCGCCAAGGTCGCGCGCTTCATCAACGCGCCGAGCGAGCGTGAGATCATCTTCGTTCGCAACGCCACTGAGGCGCTCAACCTCGTCGCGTACGCCTGGGGCCGCGACAACATCAAGCGCGGCGACCGCATCGTGACGACGGTCCTTGAGCATCACTCCGACTTCGTCCCCTGGCAGCAGCTTGCGACCGAGGTCGGGGCGGAGATCGCGGTCGTGGACATAGACGACGACGGCCGGCTGCGGCGCGATCAGCTCTCCTCCGAGCTGCGCAAGGGCGCCAAGCTCCTGGCGATCACGCACACCTCGAATGGGCTCGGAACCGTGAACCCGGTCAAGGAGATCGCGGCCGAGGCGCGCGCCGCCGGCGCGACGGTCCTCGTGGACGTTGCGCAGGCTGTGCCGCATACGCCCGTCGACGTGCAGGACCTCGGCGCGGACTTCGTCGCGTTCAGCGGCCATAAGATGCTCGCGCCTCCAGGCTCGGGCGCCCTCTGGGGCCGCGCGGAAATACTCGAGAAGATGCGCCCGTTCCTTTACGGCGGTGACATGATCAGCCGCGTCACGGTGAAGCTCACCGAATGGAACGAGCTTCCGTGGAAGTTCGAAGCGGGTACGAGCTCGTACGTCGACGCGATCGCGCTCGGAGCGGCCGTCGATTATCTGAGCGACGTCGGCGTTGCCAAGATCCACGCGCACGAGCTCTCGCTGGTCGCGTATCTATTGCCGCGCCTTCAGGAGATACCCGGGGTCACGGTCTACGGGCCGAAGGACCTCGAGTCACGCGTGGGCGTGGTCTCATTCAACATCGAAGGCATCCACCCGCACGACGTCGCGACGATTTTCGATCGCGAAGGCGTGTGCGTGCGCGCCGGCCACCATTGCAACCAGCCGCTCATGACGCGGCTCGGCGTTCCCGCGACGACCCGCGCGAGCATGTACCTCTACAACACGACGGACGAGATGGACGCTCTGGTGGGCGCCATCCACACCGCGAAGAAAGTGTTCGGAACCTAGTCATGGATGACATGTACCGCGACTACATCCTCGATCACTACAAGAACCCTCGGAACTTCGGGGAACTAGAGGGCGCGACACACACCTACCACGACTCGAACCCGCTCTGCGGCGACGAGATGACGATGCAGCTGCGCATCGGTGACGGTAGCGTCGACGACGTGCATTTCACGGGTAAGGGCTGCGCCATTTCTCAGGCGTCCGCCTCCATTCTTACGGAAGAAATAAAAGGCAAGACGCTCGACGAGGTGAAGGCGATCGATCGCGATCACGTGCTCGCGAATCTCGGGATACCGATTAGTCCGGCGCGCATCAAGTGCGCGCTCCTCGGGTTGAAGGCGCTGAAGGGCGCGGCCTGGGGACTCACGGCGTGGCCCGGCGAAGAGGTGAAGGCGAAATGACCACTCAAGCTCAGGATCTCCCCAAGGATTACCAGTACGGCTGGGAAGATAAGGACGCGGTCTACCGGAATAAGAAGCACAAGGGCCTGTCGGAAGACGTCGTCCGCGAGATAAGCCAGACCTACAAGCAGGAGCCGGACTGGATGCTCCAGCGGAGGCTGAAGGCCCTCAAGCACTACCGCACGCGCTCGATGCCGACGTGGGGTGCCGACCTTTCGGGCATCGACTTCGAGGACATCTATTACTACCTGCGCGCGTCCGACAAGTCCGCCAAGAGCTGGGAGGACGTGCCCGACTACGTGAAGCGCACTTTTGATCAGCTGGGGATCCCCCAGGCCGAGCAGAAATACCTCGCGGGCGTCGGAGCTCAGTACGACAGCGAGTCCGTCTACCACAACATCCGCAAGGACCTCGAGAAGCTCGGCGTCATTTTCATGGACACCGACACCGCGCTGAAGGAGCACCCCGACATCGTCAAGCAGTACTTCGGCACGGTCATCCCCGCGAACGACAACAAGCTCGCCGCGCTCAACACCGCGGTGTGGTCCGGCGGCTCGTTCGTCTGGGTCCCGCCCGGAGTGAAGGTCGAGATCCCGCTGCAGGCGTACTTCCGGATCAACAGCGAGAACGCTGGTCAGTTCGAGCGGACGCTCATCATCGCCGAGGAAGGCTCGAGCGTTCATTACGTAGAAGGGTGCACCGCGCCCGTGTTCACAACGAACACTCTGCACTCGGCCGTGGTCGAGATCATCGTGAAGAAGAACGCCGACGTGCGCTACACGACGATCCAGAACTGGAGCCACAACGTCTACAACCTCGTGACCAAACGCGCCGTCGTCCAGGAGGACGGCCGCATGACCTGGATCGACGCGAACCTCGGGTCGAAGGTCACGATGAAGTACCCGAGCGTCTACCTCGTCGGCGAGCGCGCCCACGGTGAGGTCCTCTCCGTTGCGTTCGCCGCGAGCGAGCAGCACCAGGACGCCGGCGCGAAGATGATCCACGCCGCAAAGAACACGACGAGCCTCATCTCGAGCAAGTCGATCTCGAAGGGAACGGGGCGGACGAGCTATCGGGGTCTGGTGAAGATCTACCCGGGCGCGGAAGGCTCGAAGTCCACGGTCCGCTGCGACGCCCTCATCCTCGACACCACCGCGCGCAGCGACACGTACCCCTACATGGAGGTCGACGAGGAGAAGGTCACCATCGGCCACGAGGCATCGGTCTCCAAGGTCGGCGAAGAGCAGCTCTTCTACCTCATGAGCCGCGGTCTCTCCGAGGCCGAGGGCACGGCGATGGTCGTGAACGGCTTCATCGAACCGATCGTGAAAACGCTCCCGATGGATTACGCGATCGAAATGAACCGGCTCATCACCCTGTCCATGCAAGGCGCCATTGGCTAGCACGGCCACGTTCGCATCGCCGGTCCCGCTGCTGCTCGACCGTCACACGGTCGAGCAGCACAGTCTCCGGCGCGAAGAGCCCCGGTGGCTTCGCGATGCGCGCCTCGAGGCACTCCAGGGATTCACGCCCGGCGCCTGGCCGACCGGTCAGGAAGAGGAATGGCGACGGTTCCCTCTCAAGGACCTCCCTTTGGGTTCGCTGGTCTCGACGCTCGACCATCTGCCCGGGATCCAGTTCAAGCTCGAGCCAGAGGCACTCGCGCAGGGCGTGATCTTCAAAGGCCTGCTGCGCGCTTCGCTGGACAATCCCGAGCTCGTTCGTCCCCACATCGGCCCTGGGGAGGGGATCGCGTCGCACACCGCCTTCCGCGCGATCGCGGATGCGCTGTGGTCGGCGGGAAGCACGTTCGTGCACGTTCCTGCGGACGTGGTCGTCGAGATGCCGATCGTCGTCGACAAGGTCTGGCCTGCGGGTGCCGACGCGATGCTGTCGCGAACGATCGTCGTCGCCGAGCGCGGCTCGACCGTGACGGTCGTCGAGGACCTTTCGTCCGAGGGAGCGACCCCGCGAATCGCGATCCCTCATGTGGACGTGTACGCCGGTCCGGGCGCGCGCGTGCGCTACGTTGCGATCCGGCGCTTCG
Organism: Chloroflexota bacterium; assembly: GCA_005883775.1. Lineage (GTDB taxonomy): Bacteria > Chloroflexota > Limnocylindria > P2-11E > P2-11E > 3-1-20CM-2-70-9. Next base: position 3,824 of record VBEU01000163.1, read on the forward strand.
CCACCGGTGTCGTCGATCTCGGTTTCCAGCGCTTCCGTTCCGCGAACGACAGCGATGTCGCAGTGCACAACGTGTTCGCCGGCGAAGGCAACTCGAAGGTCGGCATTCAGTCCGACATCGAAGGAAACGGTGCGACGGTGAAGCTTTACGGACTCGTCGCGGCCGGCGATCACCAGCGCATCGACGTGAACAGCTTTCAGCGCCTCGACGGCAAGAGCTCGCAGAGCGATCTGCTCTACCTCTCCGCTCTGTACGACCACGCCAAAGCGGTCTTCTACGGCAAGATCCGGGTCGAGGCGACGTCGAGCGGGACCGGTAGCTATCAGGAGTGCCGCAACATGCTTCTCTCCGATCACGCCGGCGCCGACCCGATCCCGGTGCTCGAGATCCTCACGAATGACGTCGTTCGGTGCGGCCACGGCGCAACAGCGGGAGCGCTCGGCGACGAGGACCTCTTCTACGCGATGTCCCGCGGATTTGATCGCGATCAGGCGCAGCAGCTCATGGTCCACGGCTTCTTCCGCCGCGTGATCAATCAGCTCGACGACGAGCATGTCCGTCAGCGCGTGCTGAACGCGCTGCGGCCGCGCATCGGCAACATCGCCGAGATGGGGGTGCTCGCCGCATGAGCGAGTTCGTACCGGTCGCGCGCGCGGATCAGATCCCGGCGGGCGAGGTGAAGGTCGTCCACGCTCACGACAAGAGTCTCGCTCTGGGCCACTGCGACGACGGCACCTGGGGCGCGATCGACAACGTGTGCACGCACGACGGCGGTGTCCTGGGGGAGGGTGAGCTCGAGGACTGCTTGGTCGAGTGCCCGCGCCACGGGGCGCGTTTCGACCTCTTGACCGGCGAGGTGCGCGCGCTCCCGGCGGTGTTCCCGGTGAACGCGTATCCGGTACGCATCGTCGATGGCATCGTCGAGGTCGACGTCGCAGTGCCGACGAAGCCCCTCGAGATCGGGTGATCGCGGCCGCTAACTACTAGAGGGCCCTCTAACTCATACGAAAACGGCGCGACGGGATGGCACGATCGGCGCATGACCGACCACGCGATCGATCACGCCGCCCCGCGCGTGGCTTCCATCGATCGGTACTCGCCCGCGGTCCTTCTCTCGCTGGCGCTGCTCTTCGGGCTTCTGGCCCAGTCGCTCTTCTACCGATCGGCCCTCGGCGTCAACGTCGGCATCGCCTCGATCGTCGTCCTCGGCGTGGCCTATCGCCTCCGGCCGAACCGTGCACGCATCGACCCGCTGGATCGATGGATCGCACCGGCCGCGGTGATCTTCGCGTTCCTTCCCGCGCTCCGCGTCGATCTCATGCTCCTGCTGTACGACATTCCCGCCGGGTTCGTCCTCGTCACGATGGCCGTGGTCTCGTTCGCCGGCGTGCCGCTGACGCGTCGCGCCGCCGACCTCCTCGTCATCCTTGGCCTCGTCGTCGTCGGTCGGATCGTGGCGGGCGGAGCGCTCCTCCTGGCTGCGTTTCCGGATCTCGGTCGCCCGCTGGCGCGGCGGACCGGAGGGCGCATCGCCTCCATCGGAATCGGGATCGCGCTGGCCTTTCCGTTCCTTCTCGTGTTCGCATTTCTGTTCGCGAGCGCGGACGCCGTCTTCTCGAGCGCGATCACCAACCTCTTCGACTTCCGGAACTGGTCCATCGGCGAGCTCATCGGCCGCGTCCTGGTCGCCGCGACCTTCGCCTGGGTGGCCGGAGGCCTCTTCCTGCTCGCGGGGCGCGGGGCGGACACGACGATGTCCCCACTCCTGCCGCGGCTTCGCGGCCTGCTGAGCTCGACGGCCGGCGCAACGACCCTTCTTGCCGTCGATGCTCTGTTCGTGTTCTTCGTCGCACTGCAGATCGCATATCTCTTTGGCGGGATCGACACGCTGAACGCAACGGGTCTCACCTATTCCAGCTATGCGCGCCGCGGCTTCTTCGAGCTCATCGCCGTCGCCATCCTCGCTGGCGGTCTCCTCTTTGCGGTCGAGCTTGTCGTCGCCAAGCGCACTCGTCTTTATGTCGCCGCGGCTCTGACGCTCACGCTCGCGACGCTCGTCATCGTCGTGTCGGCTGCGTACCGGATGCAGCTCTATCAGCTCGCCTATGGCTGGACCGAGCAGCGGTTCTACGCGCTCGCGGGGATCGCGTGGCTTGGGGCGGGCGGGGCATCTGCGGCGGTGCTGGTCTGGCGCGATGCGATGCGCTGGTTGCCGCATGCCGCTGCGCTCCTCGGCCTGGCCGTCGCGATCGCGGTCAACCTCATGGCCCCCAGCGCCTTCGTCGCGCGGCAGAATCTGGACCGGGTCGTCGACCCGAGCGGTCTGCCGGCGGACGCGAGCCGAGACCTCGACGCTCGATACCTCGCCTCGCTCGGTGACGGAGCGGTCCCGACCCTCGTCGAGTTCCTACCGCGACTTGGTGCCTCCGATCGCGCCGCGCTCGGATCGGCGCTTCGCACCTTCGCGCTCGCAGGGCGCGACCTCGAGCCGGGCTCGCTGCAGGGATTCAGCGTCGACCGAGAGCGTGCCCGTCAGGCCCTCATCGGGGTCGCCGACGAGCTGCGCGGCTACCCACTTTTGTCTGGAGCGCCGTCCCGCCCGCGGCCGTGATTCGGGTCGCGACTGCCTTGCTGTGCGCGCTCGTCGGCGTCTACTGGCTCGTGGTCGGGAGCGCCGGCCCCAATGTGGGCGGGGCCGGATTCAGGCTTCTCCTGGCCATTTCACCGGCATCTGGCTTATCGCGGCTCTTCTTCCGACGACGGTGGGCGCCGCCCAAACCCGGGCGTTCCTCACCGCCGCGGCGCTTGGTCTCGCGCTGTACGCCGCGGTCGGGCCCCTTCTTCTCGCCGCCTGGACGCGGACCGATTACGTGCGCTTCGTGTGGATCGTGAGCCAGGGTGCGTCTTGCAGCTCGATGGGTGGCGGTCCAGGGATGCTATGGGTCCTCGGCACGTCGTGGCTCGTCGCGATCGCCGCCACCGCCCATGCCGTCACGAGCGGACTGACGGTCCGGCGGGCCACCGCGGGGCTCGGTCTCGGCCTCGCCTTCATAGGTGCGACTGTCCTGGCGATGGTCCCGGCGCCGGCGTTGCTCGCGTTCGCCCTGGGCTGCGTGCTCTAGCTGGCAGCCGTTCTGCACTCGGCCGGTCAGAAGTCGAAGGAGGCCTGTCGTGGAAGAGAAAGAAGTCGTCGAGAAGCGGACTGTGCGCCGCGAGGAGCCCATCGACAAGACGACCAACGTGAATGTTGGTCCCGATGGGACGACGAACGTCCAGGAGTCCGGCAGCGAGGTCGTCGAAGAAGAGCACGTCGTCGAGGAGCACGAGCACCAGCATCCCTGATCGACGCAGCTCAGCGGTGACGAAGTAGCGCGAGCCCCTGTCCGGACGCGATCTCGTCGTACCCTTGTGCCTCGAGCGTCACGATCTCTGCGAGATGCTTTTGCTCGTCGCGGTTCACCGTCGGGTCCGCGTAGTCGAGGATGACGTACTGGGCGGCGCACGGATCGAGCCCGTTGAGGTGGTAGTTGAACCGGCGCTCGGGTACCTGCGTGGTGAAGAAGTCGCGCGACGAGATGGACGCGTCGACCGGTATCGCCCCGACCGCGGGAAGAAACGGCTCGTATCGGGGTTCGCGCGCGAAGATCTGGCCTTCGGACGGCGCGCGGTCCGGATTGCCGCGGAGATATGCGTCGTAAAAGTCGGGCGTGAACGGGATCGCTCCGTGCACGAACGAGAACGCGAGCGCGCTCACCAGAACGGCCCCCACGAGTCTTCGGCGCAGCACCGGGCGGTCGGGAAGCGTGGCGAAACCGAGGATCGAGGCGCCGAGCGCGAGCGGTATGACGGGCGCGCCGTATTGATTGTGATGGGTGTGTTGGCCGCCATAGTTGGAAAGCAGCAGGTAGCCGAGTGGAACGATCGACGGGATCAGGGCCGACCGCGCGCGTAGCGCAAGCCCGAGCCCCGGTGCGAACAGCGTGAGGACGAACGCGATCTTCGACCCGACCTCGCCGCTGAGAAGCACGCGGATGACCCGGAGGGGATCGAGGACGAGGGTGCGCGCGATCTCGAATTCATCGCCGCCGAGACTGGCGTAGCGGCCGAGATATTGGTACGGCGCCCCGCCCGCGAAGGCCGGGATGATGACCTTGAGCGTCACGATGAACCAGGCGGCACTTGCGATCGCGACGAACGCACCGAGCCGGAACCGTCGCTGCGCCAGGAGCGCGAGACCGAACCCGATGGCGATGAGCGGCAGCTCCTCCTTCACGAGAAACGAAGCGCCCAGGCAGATCAGGAGCGGTACCGTCCTCCGGCTCGCGAGGAAATACATCGCGAGCCCGAGCGGGAGCACCGCGAGCGTGATCTCGTGGAAGTCGTAGAACGTGATCCACGCGAGCGGCGCGGAAAGGACGTAGACGGCGATCCAGACGAGCCGCTGCTCGCCGCGCGGAAGGTAGCGCCGCGCCAGCAGGTACACCGGCCAGGCACCCAGGGCGAGGGCGACGGTCTGAAAGACGATGAGCGTTTCGGGATGAGGGACGATCGCGTAGAACGGGACGACGAGGAGAAGAGCCGGAGAGAAGTGATCGAGGAAGAAGGAATGGGGGTCGCACCGCTCGAGGCTGAGCGTCGACTCCATGAAACGGCCGTGGATGGTATTCCAGAGCACCTGGTCGAACACACCGAGATCGAGCGCCGTCGAGTGGAATGCCCAGTGCCTCACCAGCGAGAGCGAACCGAACACGAGGACGTACACGAGCGCCATCGCGAACGCGATCCGTCCTTCGTGTCGATCGAGCCACGTCCAGAAATTGGCGGGCGCTATTTCCGGCGAGTTCTTGACGGCGGTCGCCGGCTGCACGGCGCTATTCTCACGCCCAGAGACGCTTTCGCTCGGAGGACCCTCATTGATCAGCACGGCCGCGCGTGACCGCGTCAAGCTCGCGATCGACCAATGCGAAGAGCAGTTCCACGTGTACGACGACCAATCGGCGCTCGATACCCTCGACTCGTACGAGGCCGCGCTCAACCGCGGCAAGGCGATAGGTTTTCAGGAGGCCGCGCACTACGTCAAATCGGCTCTCCACGACATCGACGTCAAAAGCCTTTGAAGCGATGAGACTCCGATGATCACGGCGGTCGTCCTCATCACGGCGGAAAAGGGCGCGCTCCCGAAGCTCGGCGAAGCGCTCGCGGCCGTCGAGGGCGTGTCCGAGGTCTACTCGGTCACCGGCGATTTCGATTTCGTGGCGATGGTCCGGGCGCGGGAGCACGACGAGCTCGCCGACATCGTGACCCAGCGGATCGCCCAGGTGCCCGGCGTCGCGCGGACCCAAACCCACGTGGCGTTCAAGGCCTACTCCCGCCACGACCTCGAGTCACTCTTCGCGATCGGAGCGGAGGAAGGCTGACGCCCGCCACCCTCTGGCGCTCCGCGTCGGCGCCCCAGCGCCTTCTCATAGTTGCCGGCGTCTTCTTGATCGCGACAGGACTCTTTCACGTCGTCATCTACGCGTTCGCGGACGGTGGCTGGGACGGACCGGTCTCGTGGCGCAAGCCCATCGAGTTCGGGCTGTCCGGTGGGATCACGACGCTCTCGCTGGCGGCCGTGATGGGCCGCCTGCCGCGCACCGCCTGGCTGGCGTGGCCGTCCGCCGTCGCTACTTCACTCTTCGTTCCGGAGACGCTCCTCATCGATCTGCAGCGCTGGCGCGGCGTGCCTTCGCATTTCAACAGCTCGACCGTGTTCGATGCCGCCGTGTTCAGCTTGATGGGCGCGCTCGTCGCGTTCGTCTCGATCGCGATCTTCGTGATGACGATCTGGACATTTACGTCCTTGCGCGGCCCCGCAAGCACCGGCCTGGGCATCCGCGCCGGAATGGCCTTCCTGACGATCGGTCAGGTCCTCGGTTTCATGATCGTGGTCAACGGCCTGGAGGTCGATGACGTGTACCGGTCGAGTGTCTTCGGCGCCGCGGGCGAGATGAAGCTCCCGCACGCGGTAGCGCTTCACGCCCTTCAGGTGCTCGGCTTGCTCGCTTTGCTCCTCGAACGCACGGCCCTGGCCGAATCACGGCGCATCCTGCTCGTTCTCCTGGCGGTTTGCGGCTACACCCTCGCGCTTGGCGTGGCGGCGCTCCAGACGTTCGGCGGACGCGCGCCACTCGATCTGACACCGCCCGGCGTGACCGGCGCGGCAGGGGCGATCGCCATGCTCGTGGTGGCCTACGCGGCGGCGCTCCGTGCGGCGCCGGCGGCGTTCCGCTGGAGCGCGCCACCCAACTAGACTCGCGGCAATGCAGGCCGTCGTCATGGCGGGCGGCGAGGGGAGCCGTCTTCGACCGCTGACGATCAATCGTCCGAAGCCGATGGTGCCCATCGTCGACAAGCCGTGCCTCGGGCACATCTTCGAGCTCCTCAAGCGCCACGGCATCGAGGACTCGTTCGTCACGCTTCAGTACCTCGCCTCGGTCATCCAGGACAGCTACGGGGACGGCGGCGGGGTCGGGATGCGGCTTCGTTACAGCGTGGAGGAAACCCCGCTCGGCACGGGCGGGTCGGTCCGGCAGCTGGCCGACGATCTCGACGGCACGTTCCTCGTCATCTCCGGCGATGCCCTCACGGACATCGACCTGTCGAAGGTCATCGCCTTCCATCGCGAGCGCAAGGCCGCGGTCACGCTGACGCTGGTGCACGTGCCAAACCCTCTGGAGTACGGCGTCGTGATCACCGGCGAGGACGGGCGGATCGCCAAGTTCCTCGAGAAACCCTCCTGGGGCGAGGTCTTCAGCGACACGATCAACACCGGGATCTACGTCATCGAGCCGCGGGTCCTCGAGCGTTTCGGCCTAGGCGAGGTCTTCGACTTCAGCAAAGACCTCTTCCCGCGTCTGCTCGCGGAGGGTGAGCCGCTCTTCGGGTACGTCGCCGAGGGGTACTGGACCGATGTGGGTTCCATCGCCGAATACGCGCGGGCCAACGCCGATCTCCTGCGCGGGAAGGTGAAGTGCGATGACCTCGCGCACGAGCTCATGCCCGGCGTCTGGACGGCAGGCGACGTCGACATCAACGAGTCGGCCAAGCTCACCGGCCCCATCTTCCTGGGCGAAGGCGTGAAGATCGGACCGCACGCCGAAATCATCGGACCGACCGTACTGCGGGACTACGTCTCGGTCGACGTCGGCGCAATCATCGATAGCTCGATCGTCTGGCGGAACACGTATATCGGCGAACGGTCGGAGCTGCACGGCGCGCTCGTCGGCCGGCAGTGCGCCCTGAAGTCGCGCGTGATCCTCGAGGAAGGCAGCGTCATCGGCGACCACACCATCGTGGGCGACCACGCCCGCGTTCGCGCGCAGGTGAAGGTCTGGCCCGACAAGCAGATCGAGTCGGGTGCCGTGATCGGATCGAGCCTCATCTGGGGCGCCCAGGGACGGCGCGGGCTCTTCGGCCGGTTCGGCGTGACCGGCATCGTCAACATCGACCTCACCCCGGAATTCGTAGCACGGCTTGGGTCGGCCTACGCGTCGACACTGAAGCTGGGCGCGACGATCACGATGAACCGCGACCAGCATCGATCGAGCCGCATGCTGAAACGCGGGCTCATGAGCGGCATCGTCAGCGCGGGGGTACACGTCGCCGACCTTTCGCAGGCGCCACTCCCGATCGGGCGATTCCACACGCGACGCCTCGGCGCCGCAGGCGGCGTGCACGTGCGCGTCTCGCCGTTCGACGTGCGCGTCTGCGACGTGAAGTTCTTCGATCGCCAGGCGCTCGACATGGACAGGGCGCAGGAGCGGAAAGTAGAGACCATCTTCTTCCGGGAGGACCTGCGCCGCGTTTCGTACGAGGACGTCGGCCGGATATTCGAGTCCCCGCGTGTCGGCGAGGCCTACAGCGAAGCGTTCCTCGCGGAGGTCGCGCGGCGCAAGGAGATCGCCGAGGCGAAGCCGAAGATCGTGGTCAATTACTCGCACGGCACGCCCGCGCAGTTCCTTCCGCAGCTCCTGAACGTGATCGGCGTCGAGGCGGTGGCCGTGAACGGCGTCGTCTCCGAGAACATCGGTTCGCGCTCGTTCGAGGAGTTCCAGGAGGAGCAGCGGCAGCTCGCGGTGCTCGTCCCCGCGCTGGGAGCGTCGCTCGGGGTGATCGTCGACGCCGGTGGCGAGAAGATCTTCGTCGTCGACGATCGCGGGCGGGTGATCAGCGACATGCATTTCCTGACCGCGTTCGTGTCGCTCACCGTGCGTCAGGTGCCCGGGGTCGTGGCGGTGCCCGTGTACGCGCCGTCGTCGATCGAGCAGATCGTGGTGGCGCACGGCGGCCGCGTGCAGAGGGTCCGCGCGTCGGCCGAGGCGCAGATGAGCCTCGCCGCGCGCGAGCATCCGCTCCTCATCGGCGACGGCTTCGGCGGATTCATCTTCCCGCGGTTCCACCCGTCGTTCGACGGCCTCTTCGCGACCGTTCGGCTCCTCGAGCTCCTCGTCGCGGCGAAGCAGACGCTGAGCGAGGTGATCGATGAGACCCCACCGGTCCACGTCGCGCGCCTCCAGGTCGTCTGCCCCTGGGAGCAGAAAGGCCGCGTCATGCGGATGCTCGCGCAGGATCCGAAGACCGAGCGGACACGGCAGATCGACGGCGTGAAGCACCAGAACGACGGCGATCCCGGCGAGTGGATCCTCGTCCTGCCGGACGCCGACCGACCGCTCTTCAACGTGTACGCGGAGGCAAAGGATGACGATCGCGCGTGGATGCTCGTCCACGAGTACGCGGACAAGCTCGAGCGGATGCGCGCTCCTTGAGCATTCGCATAGCCGTCGCGCAGTGCGCGCCGGCGCTCGGCGCGGTGAAGCGCAACCTGGACATGCACATGAAGTGGATCGCTCGCGCGAAGACGGCGGGCGCCCGTCTGGTGGTCTTTCCGGAGCTCTCGCTGACGGGGTATTACCTAAAAGATCTCGCCGCCGACGTGGCGTGCGCCGCCGACGATCCGCAGCTTTTGCCCATCGCCGAGGCGTCCCGCGAGCTTGATATCAGCGCCGGGTTCGTCGAGCGCTCGGCCGACGCGAAGCTCCACATCGCGCAGGGGCACTGGTCGGGCGGGAAGCTGGTGCACATCCACCGCAAGGTCTACCTGCCGACCTACGGCATCTTCGACGACGGCCGCTACTTCGGGCCGGGCGATCGCTTCGACACGTACCGCTGGGCGGGCGGGACGACGGGCGTCGCGATCTGCGAGGACCTGTGGCACGTGTCGACGCCGTACCTCTATGCCGCGGCCGGCGCGACGATCGTCCTCGCTCCGTCAGCGAGCCCCGGCCGTGGCGTCGCGGAGGGCGGCGATCTTGGCACCGCCGAATCGTGCCGGCTCATGGACCGCTTCTACGCGTCCTATCTCACGGTCTACGTCGTCTACGTCAATCGCGTCGGCCACGAGGATGGCATCGCGTTCTGGGGCGGGTCAGAGATCGTCGCGCCCGACGGGACCGTAGCCGCGCGCGCCCCGGAATTTGACGAGGACCTGCTCATCGGTGAGATCGATCCGGAGCTCGTCGCCCGCGAGCGCGCGCGCAATCCGTTGCTGCGCGACGAGCGCGAGGACATCGTCCTGCGCAACATCGCCGGCCGTCTCGGGCTGCCGTTCGACCGCCGTGACTAGCGGTCTCGCGCGGACCGGAGTCATCCGGCCCGACCCCAAGGACCCGTCGCCGCTTCGCATCGACGAAGTCCTCGTGCGCAAGATGCTCGTGCTCTTCATCCGCGACGAGATCGCCAAGGCGCGGTTGCGGCGGGCCGTCGTCGGCGTATCGGGCGGCGTGGACAGCGCGGTCACCGTCGCGCTGGCAACCGAGGCGCTCGGTCCCGCGAACGTCCTCGGCCTCTTCACCCCGTACCGCACGTCTTCCGGAGAGTCGCACGACCACGCCCTGGACCTCTCGAAGAAGTTCGGCTTCGCGCTCGAGGAGGTGCCGATCACCGAGCAGGTGGACGCGTACTTCGCCGGCGTCAAGGAGAAGGTCGACAAGGTCCGCGTCGGCAACAAGATGGCGCGCGAGCGGAAGAGCATCGAGTACGACCGCTCCTGGCCGGACGGGATCGTCCTTGGGACGAGCAACAAGACCGAGCTCCTGCTCGGCTACGGAACCCAGTTCGGCGACATGGCCTGCGGCATCAATCCGGTCGGCGATCTGTACAAGACGCAGCTCCGCGAGCTCGCTCTCTCCATCGGTATCCCCGAACGGATCGTGCGCAAGCCGCCGACGGCGGAGCTCTGGGAGGGACAGACGGACGAGGGCGAGCTCGGCTTCACATACGCCGAAGCCGACCTCGTCCTCTATCACATGGTCGATCGGCGCTTGCGGCCCGCGGAGCTCGTTGAACACGGCTTCGACGCTCAGCTGGTCACGCGCATCCGCGAGCTGGTCCGGCGCAACCACTACAAGCGCGTCATGCCGCTCATCGCGAAGCTCAGCCTCCGAACCATAGGCCACGACTTCCTCTATCCGCGCGACTGGGAGGCGGACTGAGCCTCGAGCCTGACCGCACGGGATCGGTTGCCGCGGGGTCGACCGAAACCCTCTCTTCGCGCCGGGGTCCCCCCGGCCTCGGACGCCTCGGCCGGCACCCCAGCGGTCGCTCCGCGCCCAGGGGCCCCTCCCCCTGGGGGCCCTCGGTCGACCCCGCGGCTGCGCCGTTGCGGCTCGGACTCGGGTATTCCTTTGCACTAACAGCGGCCGCGTTCTTTGGTGTCGGCGGCATTATCGCGAAGGCGGCCTTCAACTCGGGTGTGCAGCCGTCCATCCTCGCGGAGTGGCGTGTCCTCTTCGCTTTTCTTGTATTCATTTCGATCTTTGCGGCGATGCGCTTTGACTTGCGGATTCGCCGCGCCGACCTGCCGCTCTTCGTTGTGTTCGGCGTCATCGGGCTCGCCGGGGTTTCGCTCATCTATTACGAGGCGATCAAGCGCATCCCGGTCGGGGTTGCCCTCGTCATCGAGTACACCGGGCCGGTCCTGCTCTTGATCTACGCGCGGCTCCGCGGGCGAACGGTCGGCCGGCGCCTCTGGGTTGCCGCGGTGCTCGCCGTTCTCGGGTGCTTCTTTGCGGCCGGTGCGTACGACGCGCGACTGCGCGAGCTCAACGCGCTCGGCCTCGCGCTTGCTGCGATGGACGCGTTCGTTTTCGCGCTTTACTTCGCGCTCGGCGAACGTCTTGGCAAGGCGTACGGCACGCCGACACTTCTCGTGTGGGGTTTTGGGTTCGCGCTTGTCGGGTGGAGCGTCGTACATCCTCCCTGGCTCCTGCCGTGGGCGGAGACAACCGTGGACGGCTACGTCCAGATCGCGGCGGTGGTGGTGATTGCGACGGTCATCCCATTCGCGCTCACGCTCGCCGCGGTGCGGCTCATCCCGGCCGCGCGCGTCGGCCTTGCGGCGACGTTTGAGCCGGTCGTCGCCGCCATCGCCGCGTGGATCGCCCTTGGCGAGAAACTCGATCCGCTGCAGATCGCCGGCGGGATCGTCGTCCTGGTCGGCATCACGGTTGCGCAATCTCTCCGACCGACCGTAGGAAGCGTCTAGGCCGCCGCTCCTCTTAAAGACCCCATGACGAGACGCGCTCGATACGGAGCGCGATGGCCTCGTCGAACTCGTAGTCGCGGTATTGCTTGTACTTCTTCTTGAGCAGCCGCACCGCCCGATCGAGCTCCGGCCCACGCCGGACGATCCGCGCTCGGACGTGCGCGACGAGTCCGCGAAGTCGGCCCCAGTTCTCGAAGTAGTCATCGCACGCGAGTGACGCGGTCGGACGCTTCATCAAGTTCCGGGCGGTCCGGCCCTCCGTGGCGATGTATGCGGTGCGCCGCGGTGCGTCAAACGCATGGCAAAGAGGTGCCACGTGCGGCGTTCCCCTCCCATCGGCCGAGGCGACTCGGCAAACGCGGGCGCGATCGAGAAACCGCTTTTCCTTCTGCGAGAGACGGGTATGCATCCCAGGATCCCTTAGGGGACGAGTCGAAGCACGCGCCGCACGGTCTCAGTGACGAACCCGTATGCCAGATGCGAGGAGAGCGCGTACGCGTGCGTCGATGGCGGGTACGCGGATGGCCTCTTCGACAGCCCGACCGCGGGAACGGCCGTATTGTCAGCGACCCACCAGAGGACCGCGCCAAAGAGCAGCCCATTGCCGGCGCGGGCGACCGGCAGCATCTCTGCGATGGCGCCGTAGATCGCGCCCGACAGCATGCCCATCCCGTAGTGGACGGCTTCTCCCGCCGCCGGCTTGATCTCTTCCGGGAGCTCCGCATGAAAGACGGTCTCGGTGAGGCGCTCTGCGGCTTTGACCGTCGTCGGCTCGTCCTTCGCCGCGCTTGCGATCTGCTTCGGCCGGGCGCTCTCGGCGGTCTCGGACCAGAGGGTCTGGAACCGTTCCATGGCATACGCGCCCACGAGGCCGGCGATGGCGCCGGCGAGGACGCCGCGCAAGATTCGCATTCGAGGCGTCCCTGCAAGAATCGAGCGTGGGAGGTGCGCAGTTGATCCAACAGCTTCGGATCTATGAGATCTTCGAACGTAACAAGGCTGCCTTCCATGCTCGATTCCGCGACCACGCGATGCGGATCATGCAGAAATACGGCTTCAAATTTCTCGCGCTTTGGGAAGCCAGGTCTGATAAAGAGACTGAGTTCGTCTACCTCCTCAGCTGGCCGGACGAGGCGACCAAGGAAGCGGCGTGGCGCGAGTTCCTGGCCGACCTCGAGTGGAAAGAGATCAAGCGGGTAACGAACGCCGAGCACGGCGACCTGGTCGGCGAGATCGAGGATCGCGTCCTCACCTCGACGGCGTACTCACCGCGCCCGTTCGCGTCAGTGACGCGATGAGCGTCTTCACCACGGCTGAGATTGCCTATTTGCAGGGCCAGCGGCTCGGACGTATCGCGACGGTCGGCCCTTCTGGCCAGCCGCACGCGGTGCCGGTCGGGTTCCGGTACAACGCCGGCGAGGACACGATCGACATCGGCGGTCATGGCTTCGCCAAGAGCAAGAAGTTTCGTGACGCTCAGGCGAACCCGCGCGTCGCCTTCGTCGTGGACGATCTCGCGTCGGTTTCCCCGTGGCGACCGCGCGGCATCGAGATCCGCGGGGTCGCGGAGGTGCTCGCGTCCGGGGGCGACGCCTTCGGTCGCGGCTACGATCCGCAGATCTTTCGCGTTCGACCCAGGCGGATCGTCAGCTGGGGTCTGGAGGGCGAGCGCCGGAGCGCTACGGTCCGGCCATAGGGAAGCTCTACCTCGTCGCCACACCGATCGGGAACCTCGAGGACGTCTCGCTGCGCGCGCTCCGGATCCTGCAGGAAGTGCACATGGTCGCGTGCGAGGACACGCGGCATACGCAGATCCTGCTCCGCAAACACGAGATTCGCGCGAAACATCTGACGAGCTACACCGAGTTCAACCATCGCCGCAAGGCGCCTGAGCTCGTCGGGCAGATGGACCGCGGATGGGACGTCGCTCTAGTGACCGACGCTGGAACGCCCGGTCTTTCCGATCCCGGCGAGCAGCTCGTTGCGGCTGCGATCGCGGCGGGTCACGAGATCGTCCCGGTTCCGGGCCCGGCCGCGGCGATCGCGGCCCTCGTCGCGTCCGGTTTGCCGACCCGCGAGTTCACGTTTGTCGGCTTCCCCGAAAAGAAGAGCGGCGCCCGCCGCCGCGAGCTCACAGAGCTTCTCGGCGCGGGACGCACGCTCGTCATCTACGAAAGCCCCTTCCGAGTAGGCGATCTGCTCGCGGACCTCGCCGCGGTCGCGCCGGATGCGAGGGTCGCGGTCGCGCGCGAGATGACAAAGCTGCACGAGGAGATCGTCCGCGGGTCGGCGTCGGACCTCGCCGCGCACTATGCTTCCGAGCGCCCTAAAGGCGAGATCACGGTGGTCGTGGCGCCGGCCAAGAACGCGGGGGAGCAGGTGCGTGAGGAGCGGGAGCCAGGATCATGTTCTCATCGGTGCATTACCCAGCCGATTACGGCTTCGTCATCGACACCATCGGCGGTGACGGCGACCCGCTGGACGCGCTCATCGTTGTGGAGGAGCCGACCTTCCCCGGGTGCGTCGTGCCGTCGCGTCCCATCGGTACGCTCCTCATGCGCGACGAGCACGGCGACGACGAGAAGATCCTCGGCGTTCCTGTCGGCGATCCACGGTTCGACGAGGTGAGAGCCCTGAGCGACCTTGGGAAGCACTGGCTTCGCGAGATCGAGACCTTCTTCGCGACCTACAAGGAGCTCGAGAGCAACAAGTCGGCCGACGTGAAAGGCTGGCACGACGCCGATGTCGCCTGGAGGCTCATCGGCGAGGCGCGCGCACGTGCACGGCGGACGTCATGAAGCGCGAGTACCGCAAATGGTGGAGTCCCGCCCTCGGTCGTGACATGGAGCTGCTCGTCTTCGGCGACCGTGGCGCTCCGGTCCTCGTCTTTCCGACCTCGATGGGTCGCTTCTATCAGTGGGAGGACTTCAGCCTTGTCTCGCACATGGCGCCGCGGATCGACGCGGGCTGGCTGCAGCTCTGGTGCGTCGATTCGATCGACGGCGAGTCCTTCTACAACAAGACGGCCGCGCCGCAGGACCGCGCCCGACGGCACCTCGCGTACGAGCGGTACCTCATCGAGGAGGTCCTTCCGGCGATCCGGTATGCAAACGCGGTGGATCACCTGATCGTCGCCGGAAGCTCGTTCGGCGCGTTTCACGCACTCGCGTTCGTGACTCGGCGTCCCGGCATAGCACGCAAGGCGGTGGGCATGTCCGGCGCGTATGACACGGCGAAGTGGCTGGATGGCGAACGGGACGGCGACGCGTACTTCGTGAACCCTCTCGCGTTCCTTCCGAATCTCAACGACGATCGTTTCCTCGCGCCGCTGCGGGAGACCGAGATCATCATCGCCACGGGTCACGATGATCCAAACGTGGACGAATCCAAGCGCCTCGCGGGCGTCCTGCAGCAGAAAGGCGTCCCCGCTGAGCTTCATCTCTGGGATGGTTGGGCTCATGACTGGCCGTATTGGAAGGAGATGGTCGATGACTACATCTAGGGAAAAAGTCATCGGACTTCTCATCGGCCGCGAGAACACCTTCCCCGGCCCGTTCATCGAAACGGTCAACCGCAAGGGCGCGACGCAGGGCGTCCGTGCGGAGATGGCGACGCTCGGTGGCGCGCGCGAGATCGAGCCTCAGCGCTACGCGGTGATCGTCGACCGCATCAGTCACGAGGTCCCGTACTACCGCGCCCATCTAAAAAGCGCGGTGCTACAGGGAACCGTCGTGGTGAACGACCCCTTCTGGTGGGAAGCGGACGAGAAGTTTTTCGAGTGCACACTCGCTCGCGAGCTCGGCGTCGCGGTCCCGAAGACCGTGGTCCTCCCGAACAAGGCGTACATCCCCGACATCTCGGACCAGTCGCTCCGCAACCTCCAGTACCCGCTCGACTGGGATTCCCTCATCGAGTACACGGGCCTACCCGCGATCCTGAAGCCGAACACCGGCGGCGGATGGAAGGACGTCTACCGCGTCGACACGAAGGACGAGCTGATCTGGGCCTACGACCAGTCCGGGGGTCTGTCGCCGGGGTACAGACCGAAGACGATGATCCTGCAGGAGTTCATCAAGTGGGAGGACTACATCCGATGCATCGCCATCGGACGGAAGGACGTGCTCCCGATCCGCTATGACCCAACGGCGCCGTTCCACGAGCGCTACGTCGTCAGCCGGCCCGTCGAAGGCGAACTTCGCACCCGCGCCATACTCAACGCGATCCGCCTCACAGACGCGCTCGGGTACGACATGGACACGGTCGAGTTCGCGGTCCGCGACGGCGAGCTGTATGCGATCGATTGGCTCAATCCGGCGCCGGACTTCGATAGCTTCTCGATCAAAGAGGCGAACTTCGAGTGGGTCCTCGAGAAGATGAGCGATCTCGTGATCGGGTACGCCACGGGGCAGGCGGAGCCGCCGTGGAAGGGGGAGCATCGGTGGTGGCGGCACGTGCGCTGACACGGCGGAGCTCGAGGGCCGCGCGCGACCCCCTGGTCGCGTACCACGAGCTCCTGGAGGATCCGAGCCTCGCTGACGCGAGCGCGTCGGCGCTCGCCGAAGGGCAGCGAGAGCGTCGGCTCGTGTTCGGGGACCGGCCTCTCTGCGTCTCGCTTCGGCCGAACCTCATCAGCGATTGGCAGTACGCCGCCGTGAACGAGGCCTCGCAGACGATCTATTCGGCGTTGGGCCGGCTCGAGCGCGCGCTTCTGGACGACGACGATCTCCGGCGGCAGCTCGATCTCGACCCGCGCGAGGAAGCGCTCGCGCTGCGGGATCCCGGTTTCCGCGCCGCGTCTCCGTCGGCGCGGCTCGACGGCTTCATCGGCGAGGACGGCGTCATCCGCTTCGTCGAATACAACGCCGAATCACCGGCCGGGATGGCCTACAACGACGAGCTCGCGCAGGTGTTCGCGTCGCTGCCGGTGATGAAAAAAT
>VBEU01000026.1 GCA_005883775.1 Chloroflexota bacterium
GCTCACGGTCCGATCGGGATCGCCGATCTTGATCACCTTGTCGCCGCCGGAATCGCTGAGCGCGAATCGGATCGGCTTTTCGGCCGCATCGGTCACCGAGCGGACCTCGAGGCGATAGACCCGGAGATGCGTGTCGTCCCAGCGGTATCGAACGGGGATGTTCCGGAAGATGCCGTGCTTCTGTTGCGCGCCGAAGTCCACATCGATGGCCTCGACGATGTGGAGCGACGCATCGTTCTGGATCGTGATGTCGGATGCGAACCGCAGGATCACCCAGCCTTCGTCCGCGGAGGCCGAGGTCGCGAACGCCAGCCAGAACGCGACCAAGCCGACCGCGAGGGCCATGGCGCGCCGCATCGAAAGGCTTAGAGGAATCGCAGAAGTATGGTGGCGAGGCCCAGGAACGAAAGGAAGCTGCTGCAGTCGGTGATCGTCGTCAGCACGATCGACGACGACTGCGCCGGATCCTGGCCGAATGCTTTCAGGATCAGCGGGATCGCCGCCCCGGAGACGCCGGCCATGACCATGGCAAGGACCATCGCCGACCCGATGACCACCGTGAGCCCGATCGACTGGCTCCAGATGAAGACCCCGACCATGGTGGTCCCGGCCACCGCGACGCCGTTGAGCATGCCGACACCGGCCTCTTTCACGATGAGCCGCGGCCAGTGCGACAGCCGGACCTCGCGCAGCGCGAGTCCACGCATCGTCACCGCGAGCGCCTGCATGCCGCTGTTCCCGGATTGGCCCGCGACGACCGGCAGCAGGATCGCGAGCGCCGTGAATTTGGCGATGGTGCCTTCGAACATTCCGACGACGAACGCGGCGAGGAATGCGGTCGCGAGGTTGATCTCGAGCCAGGGCAGCCGCTGGCGGACCGCGAACGACACACGCGAGAGCGCGCGCTCTTCCTTGCTCACACCGACCATCGTCTGCAGGCTCATCGTCGCCTCGGCCTCGGCGGCCGCGACGAGCGCGCGGTAGCGGATCACACCGACGAGACGCCGGTCGCTGTCGATGACGGGCAGAGTCGCGACCCGCTGCTCCGTGAGGTAATTGACGATCTCCTCGCGCGTCGCCGTCGCGTGCACACCGACCGGTGCTCCCTGCACGAGGTCCTTGAGCTTGGTATCAGGCGTCGCCGTCGCGATCTCGCCGAGCGGGACGGAGCCCACGAGGCGGCCCGAGGCGTCGGTGAGGTAGATCGCGCCGAGCTCCTTCTCCTTGAACGTGCGCATCTTGCGCAGCGCGTCGTCGACCGTTGTCTCCGGCGCGAATGCGGTGATCCGCGGGTCCATGAGCGCACCCGCAGTATCGAAGGGATATGTGAGGAGCTCGCGAACCTCGGATGCGAACCGTCGTGGCAGGCGGCTCAGCACACCCTCGCGCTCGGTCGCGTCGAAGCTCGCCACGATGGGCGCGGCGCGCGCCGGGTGCATCTGCCGGAGCGCGATCTTCGCCGCCTCGACCGGCATGTGACGTAAGACGTCCGCGGCGACGCGCGGGTTCAGGCGCTCGAGGAGATGAACGGCCTCCTCGGGTCCGGCGTCGTGGACGATGAGCGCGGTCTCGCTCGGCATGCGCTCGTCGAGGAATCGGGCGACCTCGTCGGGGTGGTGCCGCAAGTATTCGGTGTTCAGGGCGCGGCGCGCCTCGACCTCGCTGGGGACCGACGCCTCCGCGAGAGGACGGGCGGCCTCGAGCGGGACCGACGCGATCGCTTCGCTCACGCCCGCAGTATCGCCAAGAACAGAGCCCTCGGCGGGTTCTATCGGGTGTCCGTGCGCCGGACCTCGAACTTTCCCTCGGCTTCCCGCACCTCGTAGTGCGGTTGATCGAACACCGCCGGCCCACGCACGACGAGCCCGTCACGGAGCCGGTACCGCGAGCCATGGCAACCGCACTCGATCGTGCCGTCCACGAGCTTGCCCTCCGAAAGGCTGCACCCCTGGTGGGCGCAGACGTCGTGGAGGGCCTCCAGGGCAGAGCCCCGCCGTACCACGACGAGCGTCTGCGCGCCGGCCTTGGCCTTCACCGGTTTGTCGGCGGGGATCTCCGTGACGTCGAGCGCGGCCCACTTCGTCCCACCGCCGCGCCAGGCGTGGCGATCGACCTGGGTCCCGAGGTTGTACACGAGCTCGCCACCTATGTATGCGCTGCTGATGACGATGAGGAAGCCGATCACCGAGAGCCAGACCTCGGCCGGCGACGGCACGGCACCGAGCCGCATGAGGAACGACACGAGATAGAGGACGAGCGCCACGAGCATGAGCGACGAGTGGACCGTCCCGAACCGGCGCGTCTTGTCCTCGAGGTCGATGTAGTCGGCGTACCCCGCGAGCGCCGCGAGCAGCATGAACACGATCCCGACGCCGATCGCGGCGGTCGCCGCGGCGCGCTGCCCCGAAAGATCGAGCACCAGTGCGACGACGTACGCGCCGATCGGTACGTCGGTGATCGCCGGGTGGAGTGGATGGCCGAGCCACACGCCGTGCAGCAGATCTTTGATCGCCGGCACCGGCTTGTAGAGCGCGGCGAAGATCGCGACGAAGAGCTTACCGAGCGGATCGGCCCATACGGTCTGCGCGTCGAGGATCCGCTCGATCACCCCGTGCAGCACGCGCGGAGTCTAAGGCCGTCTAGCGCACGACGATGGAGCTTGCGCCTGCCGAGATCGTGAGGGTCACGCGATCGTGGGCTGAGCCGTATCCGCTGGTCTCGACGGAGCTACCGCACGCGACGCAACCGCCCGTCCCGCCACCCGAGCCGAGCCGCGTGTTGTCGCTTCGCAGCGACAGCAGACCGCCGGTCGTCGCGATGCGCGCCTCGACGCCATCGGGGACCACGATGGCGATGCTCGACGCGCCGCCGTTCATGCGGATCGCGATGTCGCCGCCGGGCTTCGGCAGAACGAATCGCATCGACGACGCGCCAATGTTCACCCGGGCATCGGTGACGCGTACGTCGGAGAGGTCGACATCGAATTCGCCCGCGCCCACGTTGATCGTGAGCGATGTGGGTACGTCGCTCGCGACCTGGATCTGCATGTCGCCGGGTCCCCCCGGGTGGAAGAAGCCGCTGGACACCTGATCGACTCGCACGTCGGCGCGCGTGGTGCCTGAAGTCCGCAAACGGAGATCGTGGCTCGTGCTGTGTGCCTCGACGAGCTGGGCCGAGCCACCGCTCACGTGATAGGACTGGGTCCCGCCGCCGTTGAGCGTCAGATTGAGCTGGGTGGCGTCGCCGCGCGGCGCGCTGACGTCGGTCTCCCCCGACCCATCGCCATTCCCGAAGACCAGGATGCCCGGCGCAAGGTTCGGCGAGTAGGCCACGAGTGCAAGGCCGGCCGCGATCACCAGGACCTCCGCCACCAGCGTCGGCACGGGCCACCGATGCGCGAACGCGATGTCGAGGCCGATCAGCACGAGCAGCAGCGGCCAGAGGCTCGCGATCGCGAGCCACGAAACACCGGCGATGAACCCGAAATTCTGCAGCAGGAAGATCAGCCCGAGCGCGATAAGGAGCAGCGGCCAGAAGACGCCGCGCCGTGGCCTCACGAGCGGACTCGCTGCAGCAGAAAGAGCGCGCCGATGCCGATAAGGACCAAGGGCCAGAGGAGCTGCAACTGCGCGAATCGGAACACGCCCGCGTTGCTCAGAAGGAACACCACGCCGAGCCCGATGAGGAGATAGCCGACGGCCATACGGCGGCGCTCGGCCTCCGCCGCGTGGGTCGCCGGGTCGACCGGCGCGACAGTGGATGCGGTGGTCGCATCCGCAGGTGCGGCCGGCGGGGTCGTCGAGGTGAATGGCGCGGGACGGCCCGGGAGCGGCATAAGGATGAGAAGGACGATGTACGCGAGGAGACCGATCCCGCCAAAGAACCCGAGCACGACGAAGACGACCCTGACCAGGGTGGCGTCGACCGCGAGGTACTCGGCGATCCCGCCGCAGACGCCGGCGATGACGCGGTTGGCATTGCTGCGCTCAAGACGAGACGGCACGGGCACGCTCCCTTCGTTGCGTGTACTCGTAGGCGACTGCGACGGCGAGCGCGAACGTCGCCGCGAGCGGAATGCCGGGTTGCTGCGCCGCGGCAAGGATCGCGCTCGCCGGCACTGCCGCCCGCGCCAGCGTTTGGATGGCCGCGTCGAAAGCCTCCGACGCGACGGCGGGCGCGATGGTCGGCAAAGCCACGAGCACAAGCCCGGCGAGAGCGGCCGCGGCCGCGCCGGCCACCGCCGTCGACAGTAACGCGGCGAACACGGAGGCGGGCCGGTGTGCTTCAGCCTGCGCGGCGATCGTCGCGAGATCCATGCGCGGCGGCAGCTCGGCCGCCTCGAGCCGGAGGGCGCGACGAAGCCGGACCTCATCGAAGAGGTCGTCCTCGCGACGATCGTTCCTCATCGCTCGCTCTCCAGAGCGCCGCGCAGGAGCGCGCGGCCCCGAAGGAGCTGGACGCCGACCGTCGAGGCGGGTCGGCCGGTGACGTGCGCGATCTCGTCGACGCTCAGCTCGTTGAAGTAGCGGAGGACGATGACCACGCGATAGAGATCGGGCAGCTGCCTTACGGCCGCGCGGATCCTCGCGCGATCCTCGCGTGCCACCGACTCCGCGTCAGGCGTGGCATTCGAGTCGGCAACGGCCGTCGCCTGGTCGACCTCGACGCTGCGCCGCAGCTCGCGCCCGCGCTTGCGCACGTAGCTGATCGCTTCGTTCGTCGCGATGCGCAGCAGCCAGTGCCGGAGCGGCCGCGTCCGATCGTAGCGATGGAAGGCTCGATACGCCTTGAGGAAGGTCGAGCTCGCAACGTCGAGCGCCGCGTCGCGGTCGCCCGTGATGCGGAGCGCGACGCCGTAGACCTCGTCCTGGTGCTCGCGGACGCCATCGGCGAACGTCGCGGACGAGGCCAGGGTCATGGGCAGGTCGAGGCGTAGGGCGACACTCGCGGCCATTCCCTCCCAGTACGCTGCAGCCCCCAACGCTATTTCAGCAGTCGCGCGAGCGCCGGTCCCGCGATAGGAGGGACGCTCAGGACCTTGTCGCGCGTGGTCGCCCCGCGCTCGACATGCACGTCAGCCGCCCGAATTGCGAGCGCCTTCGCCAATACCTCCTGGACCGCACGATTCGCCGCATTTTCGACCGGAGCCGCCGCGACGCGCACCACCAGCCGACCGGCGCGCATCCCATCGACCCGATCGACGCGCGCCCTCGGGATCACACGGACTTGGACCTCGATCCGCTCCGACATTCGCGTATTTAACAGCCGACCGGGGGGCGGGCCGCGGGTGGCACGGGGGAGGGGTTGCGCCTCGCCGCTCACCGGCCGCGTCAGAGCGGCGAGCTCCGTAGAGGTGCGGAGCGGACCGGTAGGGGCTCGGCCCGACCGTTAAATGACTGGTGGCAGGATGCGGAGGAGGAGGAAGGTCACCGCGTTGATCAGAAGAAGCGCGGCGAGCGGGGAGAAGTCGGTGCCGTCGATCGGCCGGACCACGCGTCGTACGGCCGCGAGGAGCCAATCCGTCGACGCATAGACGACGCCACCGAGGACCGGGAGACGGGCGCCCGGGATCCATGAGAGCGCGACCCGGATAAAGAGCGCGAGCGTGAGCGCTCCGCTCACGACGTTGATCGCAGCCTCCACGAACACGCGGAGCAGGCACGTGATGCACATCAGCGCGCCTGGGCGACGAGCCCCAGGACGATGGGCTCCAAGAACCTGATCGCGATGAGCACGATGAACGGTGAAAAGTCGAGACCTCCGGCGATGGGGAGCGCGCGGCGGATCGGCGCAAGAATCGGCTCGCTGACGCCCCACGCGAATTCGCTGATCCCGAACGGCAGGCGGGCGCTCGGGAACCACGACAGGACGACCCGCACGACGATCGCGAGCGTCAAGGCATTCGCCACCGCATCGATGAACGCCTGGAGGTAGAAGATCAGCAGGCAGGTCGCGCACACGGTCGCTAGACGTCCAGCCGGTAGCGCGACGGCGTCGGGCCGGTCTGGCCCTGATACGACGAGCCGAGCTCCGGCGAGCCGTAAGGGTGCTCGGCCGGGCTTGAGAGTGGGAAGAATGAGAGCTGCCCGATGCGCATCCCCGCGTACAGGGTGATTGGGATCGTGTTCACGTTCGAAAGCTCGAGCGTGATGTGGCCATCCCAAGCGGGGTCGATGAATCCGGCGGTGCTGTGGATGAGGAGTCCGAGCCTGCCGAGCGAGCTTTTGCCCTCGACTCGCGACACCATGTCGTCGGGAAGCCGGATGCGCTCGCGGGTCGACCCGAGCACGAACTCGTTGGGATGCAGGATGAACGGGGTCTTGGGCGGGACCTGAACGAGCTCGGTGATGTCGTCGAGCGGGCGCGCGAGGTCGATGAAGGCGTGGCGGCTCGAGCGGAACACGCGAAAACGGTGGTCGAGGCGGATGTCGACCGATGCGGGCTGGACGCACTTCGGGTCGAACGGATCGATCCCGATGCGGCCGGCATCGATCGCCGCGCGGATGTCACGATCGGAGAGGACCACTCCGACCGAGTATGCCGGGCTTGGGCCCACCAAGTACGCGCA
>VBEU01000027.1 GCA_005883775.1 Chloroflexota bacterium
TTTTATCGTCCTTGGCCACGTTGACCCCCTAGACCCGCAGCAGGTAAGCGGCGATGGCGACCACTATCACCGCCAGCACAAGGACCGCCACGACGACCACCACCGACCACCGCCGGTCTGCCGACACGAGCGCTCTATCGATCGCGAGGCGGAGCTCGTCCGGGGTCGCGTCTTTCCGGAGCCAGCCCTGGCCGTGGGCAAAGAGGCCCGACAGCCTGCGGCCGTCGCGCGGATTGCCCGAGAGCACGATGGTTGGCATCGGCAGAACCTCTGTCCTTCCCCTCTGAACCAGGACTCCATCGACGAGAGCGAGATCGGCCTCCCAGCCGTCCAAGCCGGATGCGACCTGTTCTAACGACTGCGCGCGCCTCACCTCGTATCGATCCTCTATCCGCAGCAGCGCCTCCAGCGCCGCGCCGATGGTTGGGTGCCCCACAACGAGCAGGACCTTTGGCCGCGTGATGCGCGGATGATGCCTCTCCCGGCCGCAGTCGTATACGCTTTGCGGCACACGCGGGGAAGTGGGCAGAGAAGCGAGCATTCGGAGGGTGACCGCGTGTCCGAGGAGCCCAGGGGTCTAAGCGCGTCCGGCGACATCATCGGCGCGCTCTCCGATCGTGTCAGCGAGCTCACCAAGCGCGTCGGCTCGCTCGAGTCGGAGCTCGATTCCGCACACAAGCGCGTTGCGGTCTACGAGGAGTTCGATGCGACCGTACGCGACGCCCTGTCCGGCGCGCTGCGCGCTGCTCACGAGATCCGCGCACGCGCCGAGAACGCCGCCCAGCAGATCCTCGAGCAGGCCCGTGACGAGCGGAAGATGCTGATCAAAGAGATCGAGCGGCTCCGCGAGGAGCGCGACAGCCTCGTCGACGAGATCGCATCGAACCGGCGAAGTGGCTTTTCCGCGCTGCGCGGCCCGCGGCGCGAAGCGGCTGTACCGCAAGAGAAGGTATCCGAGGAGACCACACCGGATTCGCGTGCTCTCGCGGCGGATGCACTGCGCGGTGTATTCACCGAGCTCCTCGAAGACATCCGCCGTCAGGCGGGCACGGTCGCGGACGCGGCGCGCGAAGCGAACGCAGCGGCGGCGCAAGCAAAGACCGCGCAGGAGCAGGCGAGGGTCGCACAGGATGAAGCGCGCGCCGCCCAGGAGGAAGCGCGTCGCGCTCTCGAGGCGCAGCGCGCCGCGGAGACAGATCGCGCTTCGGAGGCCGCTCGCGTCGCGGAGCAGGCGCAGCGCGCGACCGAAGAGGCGGCGCGCGCCGCCGGCGAGGCACGGAAGGTCGCCGAAGCTCAGCGGCTCGCGCAACAGCAGGCCGATGCAGATCGATCGGTCGAGGCGGAACGAGCCACCGAAGCTGCCCGCGCGGCACAGGAAGCGATGCGGGCCGCGCAGGAAGCCGCGCGGGCGGCCGGAGCCGACCGCGCAGCGGACGCGGAGCGGGCGGCCCAGGAGGTGGAGCGCGCCACGGCCGCGGCGCGTGCGGCCGAGGAAGCGCGCCGAGCCGCCGACGAAGCCCGCGTCGCGGACGCGGTGCGTCTCGAGCAGCAACGGCGTGAGGATGAGGAACGGCGAGCCGCGAGATGGCGCGAGGAGGAGCAGCGGCGCGCGACCCAGTGGAGGGAAGAAGAGGAGCGTCGCGACCAGCAGCGTCGCGAGGAAGAGGCGCGCCGTGCCGAGGGAGCGCGGCTCGCCGCCGAGGAGGTGCGACGGACGGCTTCGGCTGAGGCACTGCGCATCGTCGAAGCGGCGCGCGTCGCCGAAACGGCTGCGCGTGCCGCGCAGGAGGCGGCGCGGGTGGCGGAGGCCGCTCGAGCCGCCCAGCCACCGCCCGTCGTCGAGGAAGAGGAGCTTTTCGCAAGACCGTCCGAAAAGCCTTCCGAGCCCCCTCCGGCAACCCCCGAACTGACGCTGGTCGAGCGTGAACCGGTCCGATCGGTGGCGGAATCGGAGCAACTCACTCCCGAGAGGGAGGAGGGGGCGGCTCCGACAAGCAACATTGTCCTGATGCTCTCGCCCGTACCGTCATTTGCCCGGCTTGTGGACATCGAACGGCGTATCCAGTCGCTGGCGCAGGTCCGTACGCTCTACGTGCGTGACTTCAGGGGAGGCGTCGCGACGCTCGCGGTCGGACTCCGCGTACCCATGCTGGTGGACGAGCTCTGGTCCGCGATCGCGACCCTGGAACAGCCGCGCTTCGCGTTGCAACGGAGCGGCGGCACCTCTCTGGAGCTCCGCATCGAGGGCGAGGCCGGCGCCGGCGTGGCGTAAGGCCTCTCCTTGACCCTCCGACTCGACGCCGAATTCTGGAACGCGCGCATGACTTATCTCGCGAAGGTTGCGCGCGCGGATGCCATCGCCGTGATCCTCCAGATGAAGGGCGAAGGCTACGTAACGTACGTCGCCCACAACCTCCCGACCGACACCAGGTGGAGCGAGGGCCTGCCCTCGGTGATGCTCGCGAAAGCGATGAGCGAGCGCGCCACCGATCAGGCAACGAGCGGTGTGACGCTCACCCTCTCGGACGGGCGCGCCGCCGATACTCTCGCGGTGTCCCCGGTCATCTGGAAAGACCAGGTCGTCGGCGGTCTTGCCGCGGTGCTCGCCGGCCGCGCCTTCTCGGCCGAGGACCTGTCCAGCTTGAGCCGCGTCGGGGACCTCATCGGCCTCGAGCTTGCCGAGGCGAACGCGCTCTGGCGCGCGCAACGGCAGGGCCAGGACGCCGAAGCGAAGCTCAAAGCGTCTCGCGATCTTCAGGCGATCATCCGGAAAGAGCGTGACCCGGACCAATTGCTCGAGCGCGCGACGGCACAGCTCGCCGACGTGTTCGGCGCCGACGGCGTCTCCATCATGCTGGCCGACGCGCACGGCGAGCTCTCGGTGCGGAGCTCGCGCGGCCTTTCGGATGTCGCGAAGCTGGATCGGAAGCGGATCGGTGAAGGCATCTCCGGGACGGTCGCGCAGACCGGTAGATCGATGCTGCTCTCGGGCCAGGTCCAGGGCGGCTCCGACCCGACCGCAAGTGAATCGATGATCGCTCCCCTTCGGTCCAACGGTCGCACGCTCGGCGTCGTCAGCGTGAAGCACCGCGCGCAGCAGGAGCGCTACGGGCAGATGCAGGTCGACTCGCTCACGCAGGCCGCGGCCGAGATCGCGTCCGCGCTTGTGACGGCGGAGGAGTTCCAGCGCGCCGAAGAGGATCGCCGGCAGGCCCTTGTCCTGTACGAGCTCTCTCGCTTCGCGACCCTCGGGATAGACCCGCACAACGATCTCGAGAGCGCCGTCGCCATGCTCGCCGACAACCTCCGTCACGACGCGGTCGGAGTCTGGGCCGCGGAGGAGCATCATCTGCACCTGCGCGCCGCGACCGGTTACGGCGACATCACGCCCGCCGACATCTCCACGTCGGGCACCGACACAGTCCTCGCGCAGGTGCTGCGCGAGCGGCGCACCGCCACCGCGCAGTACGGCATGGCGGAAGACCGCCCGGACTGGGCCGCGCCGTCCTCGACCCACTTCCTCCTCGCCCCGATCGGCGGCTCGCAGACCGGCGTGGTGCTCGGTGTTCTCGTCCTCGGTCGCGCGACGACGCCCTACACGTCGGCGGAGGCCGACTTCGTCGCGACCCTCGGCGAGTACCTCTCCGGGATGCTCCAGAAATCAGCGTCCACCGACCTCGTGCAGCGCACCGCCTCGAACGAGCGGCGCCGGATCTCGCAGGAGCTGCACGACGGGGTCGCGCAGGAGCTCACCGGCGTGGTCCTCGCCCTCGAGGGCTGCCAGCGCGCCCTTGACCGTGACCCGTCCGTGCTTGGGCCTCAGCTCGCGAAAGCGGCGCGCGACGCGCGGGCGACGCTCTCCGACGTCCGCCAGTACATGGCGGCACTGCGGCAAACCGAAGAGTCGGGCGGCCTGAACCTGCCGGTGACCGTCGCGCGGCTCGCGGACGACCTTCGCCGGCAGAGCGGCCTTGCCGTCGACTTCGAAGAGACCGGCGCCGAGCGGCCGCTCGAGCCGTTCGTCGAGCGCGCCGTCATCCGCATCATCGGCGAGGGTCTGCGCAACGTCGGACAGCATTCGGGAGCCTCGAACGCGAAAGTCATCCTGCGGTACGACGACGAGCAGGTCGTGGCGACGATCGAGGACGACGGCAAGGGCTTCGAATCGAACGAGCTCAACACCGCCGAAGAGCGCGGCCACTACGGCATCGTCGGCATGCGCGAGCGCGCTGAAGGCGTGGGCGGGCAGCTGGTGGTCCGCAGCGAGCCCGGACGCGGGACGATCGTCCGCGCGACCATCCCGTACCGGCTTGCGGTCGACGGCACGCCCCCAGGGTGGACGGACACCGTCGAGGACACTGAGCAGCGCGGCGCGATCGAGGATCTCGAGCGGACCGAAAAGGCGAGCTTCCTCGGAAGGCTCTTCGGGCGATGAGCGAGGTCCGGAAGATCCGCGTCCTGATCGCGGACGATCACGCGCTCGTTCGCAGCGGCCTTCGGTCAATACTCGAGACCGAACCGGAGATCGAGGTTGTGGGCGAGGCCGGCGACGGGCATGAGGCGCTCGCCGTGGCGCAGGAGCTCCTCCCCGACGTGATCCTGATGGACATAAAGATGGGCGACTGGGACGGCGTGACCGCGACGCGGCGCGTTCGCAACTCCGTACCGTCGTCGCGCGTGATCGTGCTCACGAACTACGACGAGGACGAGCTCGTCTTCAGCTCGATCCGCGCCGGGGCGTCGGGCTACCTCTTGAAGGAGGTCACCGGCAGCCAGCTCACCAACGCGATCCGAACCGTGGCCGACGGGTTCTCGCTCATCTACCCCTCGGTCGCGAAGCGGGTGCTCGACGAGTTCGGTCGGCTGCGCGCCGGCGACCGCCCGACCGGGGACGACGAGGGCTACAGCGACCTCACTGCACGCGAGCGGGAAGTCCTGAAGCTCGTGGCAAGCGGTCGGGCGAACAAGGAGATCGCGGCGACCCTCGGGATCAGCGAGCGGACCGTGAAGACGCACATCTCGAACATCTTCAGCAAGCTCGAGCTCACCGACCGCACGCAGGCCGCGCTCTACGTCCACAACCGCGGCATCCTCGAGAAGGACCCGATCCGCTAGGCGAACGCGTTCGGGTCGTTTCCAGCACATCACAGGGGGCTACTACGTTTGCGGTGTCGTTGTCTCTTAGAGTGCCGTCGTGGCCGAGATCGGGACCGTCGCAGTGATCTTTCCCTTGTTCAACGAGCGGCACGCGATCGCCGCGCTCGTCCGCCGAGTCCCGCCGACGATCGCGGAAACGATCGTGGTGGACGACGGATCCGACGACGGCGGCCCTGAGCTCGCGCGCGAAGCCGGCGCGCGGGTCATTTCCCAGGCCTCATCGACCAGTTGCGCGCCGGCTACGACTACGTCCAGGGATCCCGGTTTTCGCCGGAGGGCGGCGCAAGCGTGCATCTGCCGCGCGGTCGCGGCCTCATGATCCGCGGCTACACCTGGCTTTTTGGGGTCCTCTCCGGGTTCAAAGGGTCCGACGTCACGAACGGATTTCGCGCGTATCGCCTCTCGCTGCTCGATGACCCGCGGATCCGCATCGACCAGTCCTGGCTCGATCGGTATGAGCTCGAGTACTACGTTCATTGGAAGGCGATCAAGCTCGGCTATCGGGTGGTCGAGGTCGGGGTCTCGAAGACGTACCCCAAAGGCGGCGGCAACTACTCCAAGATCCGCCGCGTGCGCGATTGGTGGAGCATCGTCAAGCCCACACTCCTGCTTT
>VBEU01000028.1 GCA_005883775.1 Chloroflexota bacterium
TGGACATCACCCGTGCGGATCAGGTCCTCGACCCTGTCGGGCGTGGCCTCGGTGATCCGCTTTTTGATGTCGGCGAAGTAGTCGCGATATGTCGGCATTCGAGCTCCCTTGCGGTCAATGCTAAACCGACCCGGTCGCTCGGAAATTCCCGGTATGCTCGCATTCCCCCGTGGAGAGCCTGTCTTTCGACCTGCTCCAGTTCCTCTATCACCTGTCGCTCGCGATCCTGGTCGGTGGGTCGCTGGTGCTCGGCACCGCGGTCGCGCCCGCTCTTTTCGCCTCCCGCTCACGAGCCGACGCGGGTACGTTGTTTGGAAGCGTCCTCGCCCGGTTCGACGGGCTTGCCATTTTCTCGGTCATCGCGCTCGTGATCACGAGCGTGCTCAAGGCGGTCGGCTTCGAAGTCACCGGCGCGCCAGATGTGCGCTTGGTGTTGCGCTGGGTCGCCCTCGGGGCCCTCGCGATCGCGACGCTCTACTCGAGCGCATGGGCTAATCCTGTCGCCCGGCAGATCCGCGCCGCGACCTCCGGGTTCGACGAGCAACCCCAGAGCTCGCCGGCGCGAACGGAGTTCGCGAGATTGCACCAGCGATCGCGGCGCGCAATGTCAGTTGCGGTGGTCTTTGGGCTTCTTGCGCTCTTCCTCGGATAGGGCTTCCTCGTTTCCCATCCGACGCGCGATCTCTGCGAGCAGGTCCGCATCGCTCATGTCGGCGATTGCCGCGACACTCGTCTCTTCGTCATCGGCCACGACTTCGTCGTCGGAGCCGGTGTCGTTGCTGATCGCCTCTTCCTGGCACCGGCGGCATACGACGTCGACGCGTCCGACTACCTCCGCCGGCACGTATACCTCGGCAAAAGAGGCACCCCGGACCCAGTTCGTGGTGCTCGTCGCATCGGTGGCTCCACATTTGGGTTCGAGCTCGGACGCGCCCTTCAGATGAATGACCCTCGGTTGACCGTTCACCGCGACACCTCCACGCTCGACCGCAATGGCCGCTGAGTATCGCCGACCTCGGTCCGGCCGCGCGCCGGCGGTCGCAAAAGATAGGGACCGTGCCTTCGCGCGCCATCGCGAGCGGATCGCCTCTCGCCACAGCGTGAAGACCGCCGAGGCCCTCGTCCGCATGGTCGACGAATTTGGCTTCTGCTTCGCGTTCACCGGCGAGTCCGCTTATCCGATCCCGGCGGCGTTCGACCACCTCGACACCCGCAGCGACGGCCGCAAATGGGAGTGGATGTGGGGTTGGAAGGACGAGCTCGCGGAGAAGAAGCGTCTGTACTACGGAAAGCTTCTCGTCAAGAAGCCGACGTTCGTTTCGATGAAGATGCTGCCGATCTTCTACGCGACCTTTGGCCGCGGGGGCGATGCCGACGACCATCTCGAGGATGTTCGCGCCGGCCGCCTCTCGGAGATCGCGCGACGGATCATCGAATTCCTCGCCGTGAACGGGGAGACGCAGACGAAACGGATGCGCTCGGCGCTCGGCATCACGTCGCAGGACGGCCGCGCTGACTATTCCAAAGCGATCGAGGAGCTGCAGCGGCTCATGTACGTCGCGCGCGTCCGCGCCGTCGGCGAAGGCCGCGAAGACTACAACTACACGTACGACCTGTTCGTGCACCGCTATCCGGAAACGGTCCGTGCCGCCGAGCGAGCGTCATCAGCGGACGCGATGACGACGCTGCTCGCCCATCTGCTCGCCCTTTCGGGTGGCGTCACCGAGCGTCAGGTCACGAAGCTGTTCGATTGGAGCGAGGACCGCCTCGCGCACGCGGCACGACGACTCGAGATGAAGAAAGGGCTCGTCCGCGCGGACGGCCTGCTCGTTCTTCCGACGCTAGGATAGGCCGGCCCCTTGGACATCCATCAGCTCCGTTCGTGGATCTTTGAGCTCTACGAACCTCTCGAAAACGAGCGCCAGTACATCGTCTACGACGAAGAACGCGGGAACCTGCTCATCGACGCTCCGCCATTCAGCGAACGCGCACTTCGGCTTGTGCGCGGCGCCGGACCCGCCTCATTGCTCGTAGCGACGAACGCCGCGCGTGCCGCCGATGCCGGCAAGTACCGCGAGGCACTCGGTCTCCAGGTGGCGGCGCACGCCGATGACGCCGATGGGATCGCGGGCGGACCGGATCTCGTCCTCAGCGACGACGAGCTCGTTCGTCCGGATGCCCGCGCGGTGCGCGTGCACGCGAACGGCGAAGGCGCGACTGTCCTTCTTCTCCGCAAAGCGGGAGGTGTGCTGGTCTGCGGCGACCTTGACCTCGCGAGCGACGCCGCGCGAGCGCTCCTCCCGCTGAGCTTCTCGGTCGTCCTGTCCGCGCGATGGTCCCCGATGTGGAATGCCGGAAAGGACAACCTCCTCGCGCTGCAGGAGGAGCTGCCGAAACCGCGAAAGCAGTTCGGCATCCTCCTTCAGGCGCCCTGGGACCGCGCCTATAAGGGACGACTCGAGGACAAGCTCGTGCCCCACGATCCGATCGTGCCGCGCGAGGTCACGGCCCCGCGCGAAGCCGCGATGGGTCCCGAAACGCTTGTCGTCGCGAGCGAGGCGCGCGAGCTGGTGGAGCGGCCACGACGGCCGATTCCCGCCGCCCCAAGCGCGACGGCGACCGCGCCTGTACAGCAGTCCCCAAAAGCGACGAACCGCCCCAAGAGCTTTGCCGAAGACTGGGCTGCGCGCGGCAGCCCGCGGCCACCCACGACCATCGCGAACCCGGAGACCGACATTCAGCCGCCTCCGCCTGTGGTGGCCCCGCGCTCGATCGGCGATCGCTATCGCCGGCTGTCGGTCGAAGAGCTGGCTGGCGTGCCGTACGTCGACTACGTCTGGGGTGGCATCGACCTCTCACCGGACGGAAGCGAGGTCGCGTTCTCGTGGAACCGCTCGGGGACGTTCGAGATCTACAGCGTGCCGCTCGACGGCGAGCGCATCTTCCAGCTGACGGACGCGAAGGAGCGATCGGTCTGGCCGCGGTGGTCTCCGGATGCGCGGCAGCTCGCCTTCCTGCGCGATCGCGGTGGGGATGAGCAATTCGATATCTGGCTGGTCGATCGCGACGGCGAGCACGAGCGCAACCTCACCAACGAGCCGGGCGTAATGCATCGCGATATCGCGTGGTCTCCTGATGGCACGAAGCTCGTCTACACGGCGAACTCCGGTGGCAAGGCCTTCGGTATCCAGGTGATCGACCTCGCGACCGGCGAAAAGCGCGCGATCACCGACGGGTCTCGGGACGACATGCAACCCCGATGGTCGCCCGACGGCACGCTCCTGGTGTTCTGGTCGCGCCGCGAGACCACGCGGACGAATGCCGACCTCTACGTTGTCGCTTCGACCGGCGGCGAGACGACCCGGCTCGAGACACGCGATGGCAAGGACGGCGAGTCGACCGATCCACAGTGGTCGCCCGACGGCACGAGGATCTCGTTCACCACCGACACGCGCGGACGGCACGAGATCGCCCTCGCGAGCTACGCCGAGCGCGAGGTCAGGCGCGTCGAGCACATGACCGACAGCATCCACGACGAGTACGGGGCAGTCTGGCGCCCCGACGGACGCGCACTCGCGTATCTCCACAACGAGGATGCGGCGGTCTCGCTTCGCAGGGTCTTCGCGGTGTCGCACGCGGACCATGCCGTCTCGGACATCCCTGGTATGCACCTGTCGCCAGATATCGGCCCGAACAGTGATACGACCGCGTTCATGTTCTCGAGCCCGTCGCGTCCGTGGGACGTGTTCGTGACGGGCGAGCGGGCGATCGAGGCGCGCGCGCTCACGCGCTCGCTGCCCGCCGCGATCGATCCGGCGACGCTCGTCGAGCCCTCGCACGTCCGGTACCCCGGCGCGGACGGCGAGGACGTTCCCGCCCTTCTCTTCCTTCCGTATGCCGAAGCGTTGCGGGACGAAATGATCCCGCCCGCGATCATCAACATCCACGGCGGACCGACGGCGCAGCACCACCGCGAGTGGAACGTCGCCACCCAGGTCTTCGTGAACGCGGGCTTCGTCGTCCTCGAGCCAAACCCGCGGGGTTCGACCGGTTACGGCAAGAAGTGGCGCGAGGCAAACCGCGGCGACTGGGGAGGAAACGATCTCGAGGACACCGCGCGCGGTGCGGCATGGCTTGGCGATCAGAAGCTTGCCGACCCGGCGCGGATCGGCGTCTACGGCGGCAGCTATGGCGGCTACCTGACGCTGATGTCGCTCGCGCTCCGGCCCGATCGCTTCGCTGCCGGTGTCTCGGTGGTCGGGGTCGTTTCCTGGAAGACGATGGCGGAGACGACGCGCGGAGATCTGCGGGACTATCTGATCCGCGAGTTTGGCGATCCGGCGAAGGACGCTGAGCTTTATCGGGAGCGCTCGCCGCTCACGCACGCATCCAAGATCCGCGCACCGCTTCTCATCCTCCAGGGCGAG
>VBEU01000029.1 GCA_005883775.1 Chloroflexota bacterium
GCCGATGACGAGCGACAGCTGCGCGGTTGGCGGCACGGCATCTCGCAGACCGCGGAGCACCTCGCTCTCCCATGCGATCAGCACGGGCGCGTCCAGCCTGTCGAAGAGCCGATCCCAATCGCGAGCCTCGTCGATCACTGGAATGCGGCCGCGACGCGCCGTCTCGGCCGCCTCGCGAGCGACGCGCGTCCAGCGCTCGCGCTTCGCATCCGGGAGCGAACGGACGATGGAGCGCGCTGATACGAACGGTGCGATCCGCGAGACACCGAGCTGTGTCACGGCCTCGATCACCTCTTCGGTCCGGTCCCCTCGCAGGATCGGAAGGGCGAGGACCACGTTCGACTCGACGCCGTTGCGTACGAGGGTGATCTCCTCGCCGGCCTTGAGGCGGAGGACATTCGCGATCTGATGCGCCTGCTCCCCACGAAGGACGACCGCGTCTGCGACGTCGTCCTCGACGAAGAACCGGTGGGTCAAGCGGTCATGACGAGCCGGACCCAATCGGAGCGCTCGTCGCGGTCCACGATCCCGAGTCCCTCCGCGACGAACGCAGAAAGAACATCGCGCTCCGCCTGAGTCGTGATTCCCGCGGCGACGAGCGAGCCGGAAGGCCGCAGGCGCGCGCGCAGATGCGGCGCGACCTGCACGAGAACGGGCCCAACGAGGTTCGCAAGGACGACGTCGAACGCACCGTCGACGTTCTCCGCCGATCCCGGTCGTGCATCGACGGTCACGCCGTTGGCCTCCGCGTTCTCCTTCGCGGCGCGCACGGCGAGCGGATCCGTATCCACGCCCACGACCTCGCGCGCGCCACGCTTTGCCGCGGCGATGGCGAGGATGCCGGAACCAGTCCCGACGTCGAGCACTCGAAGGCCTTCGACGTCCATGTACGAGACCGCCTCGAGACATTGCTGGGTCGTCGGATGAAGCCCGGTGCCGAAGGCCGTCCCCGGATCGAGCGCGATCGTGATCGCGTCGGGGGCGCTCGCGTCGGACCAGGTAGGACGGACGAGGAATCTGCCGATGCGCACCGGGGTGACCGTCGCCTTCCACGACTCGAGCCAGTCCTCATCCTCGACGGTCCGGACCGCAAGCTCTCCGATCGGACCGAGGCCGAACGCCTGAAGGTGACCGAGCGCATCGCGCGCGTCCGAGACCTTCGCGAATGAATCGACGTCCTCGACGAGGTACGCCTTCACGGTGTGATCCGCCCCGCCCCGCGGCGCGAGAGGGATCTCGACCGCGATCCCGTTGTGGCCGTAACGACTCAGGATCTCGCTCACCGCTTCGACCGCCTCGGCGTGAGCGGGGACGGCGATCTCGAGCCACCGGGGTCGCGCCGTGCTAGCCGCCACCCATCGCATCTTTCATGCGCCCGAAGAAGTCCTGACTGTCGCCGTCCTGCGAGGTCGGCCCTTCCATATCGCGAAGCTGCCCGTACAGGCGGCGCTCTTCTTTCGTCAGCGTGCGGGGGATCACGACGTCGAGATACACGAGCTGATCGCCACGGCCGGACCCTCCAAGGTGCGGCACGCCCTTGCCGCGGACGCGGACCATCTGGCCGTGCTGCGCGCCGGCAGGGACGCGCACCTTCGCCTCCGGGCCCTCGATCGTCGGCACGCCGATCTCGTCGCCGAGCGCGGCCTGCGCCGGCGAAAGGCGCGCGAGGTGGACGAGGTCGTCACCCTCGCGGCGGAAGAGGGCGTGCTCCTTCAGGCGAATGAGCACGTAGAGGTCGCCGGTAGGTCCGCCGCGCATGCCGGCCTCGCCCTCACCCGCGACGCGCAGCTGCTGGCCGTCGTCGATACCTGCGGGGATCGATAGGCCGATCTCGCGGTCCTTGCGCTCGCGGCCCTCGCCCCGGCAGCGGGTGCACTGCTTGTCGACGGTCTTGCCGGCGCCACCGCAGCGCGGGCACGTCGAGACATTCACGAATCGCCCGAACACCGATTGCTGGACCTGCCGGACCTCGCCGCGGCCGTTGCAGGTCGCGCACGTCGAGGTCGACGTGCCCGGCTCCGCACCGTTCCCGTGGCAGCGCTCGCACGTCTCGAGGCGCGGGACCGTGATGACGCGCTCGCGGCCCTGGACGGCGTCGATGAGGTCGATCTCGATCTCCATCCGCAGGTCCGCCCCGCGCATCGGACCGCGCGGCTCGCGGCGGCGAAGGTCACCGCCGAAGAAGGTCTCGAACAGATCGCCGATCCCGAAATCGCCGAGGCCGCCGGTGGTCGAGCCGAACATGTCGTAGCGCTGCCGGCGCTGCGGGTCGGTGAGGACCTCGTAGGCCTCGGTGATCGCCTTGAACCGCTCGGACGCGTCGGACGCGCTGTTCACGTCAGGGTGGTACTGGCGAGCCAGCTTCCGGTAGGCGCTGCGGATTTGCTCGTCCGTCGCCGAGCGCGCCACCCCGAGCAGCGCGTAGTAATCGGTCTGCGTGGCCATCACCTGTCATTATCGGGTCGCGATGGACGCGGTCTTCCGTATCGGAGTGCAGTGGCTGCACGTAACGGCCGGTGTGCTTTGGATCGGAGGCGGCTTCTACACGATCCTGGTACAGCTCCCGGCGCTCCTCGCGAGCCCGCCGGCGGCGCGCGGCGCCATCATGCCGACCCTCGTCCCGAGTTCGCCTCCGGGCGCGCGCAGGAGCTCACCCGCCTCGACACGCGGTGGTCGTGGGCGATCCTTACCGGGATCATCCTCGCGGTCGGGGTCTACGCGTTCACGCGGGCGACGATCGCGCGGTGGGCTTACCGGCTTGTGGAGATCGGACCACGTGCGGCGGGCGGCGACACCGCCGCGGCCGCTGAGATGCCGCAGCTCGCGAGCCGTATTCGAAGATTCGGGTACGTCCAGCTTCTCGTCGGCGCATTGATTCTGTTAGCGATGGTGACCGCCCGCCTCAGCTGAGCGCCGCGGGGGTCGCTTTGCAGTGAAAGAAAGCCCATCATTCTTCCACTGGTGAAAGAAACCGAGTTATTCTTTCACGGTGGACTACCGCCTCACCGCAGCGAGGCTCGCGAAGCCGCTCGAGCAGATCGAACGGCTCCGGTGGCTCTTTGACAACCTTGGCCTTGACCCCCAGTACGAGGAGTGGTTCCGGCACCGCGCTTGGGTGCGGACGGTACACGGGACGACCCGAATCGAAGGAAATAGCCTGAGCGACCTCGAGGTCGAAGAAGTCCTTGAGCGGTCACCCAGCCTTCGACAGAAAGACATCCTCGAAGTGCTCGCCACCCGTGAGGCACTTGCCTTCGCGGATGCTGTGGCGCGCCGACGTGGTGTCGACGTTGATGAACGGCTGATTCGTGAGATCCACAAACGAGTACTCGACGATATCGATCCGATGCTTCAACCCGGCGAATATCGGCGCGGACAAAACCGGGTCGCCGATGCCGAAGGTCGGCTGATATTCAGCACACCCGTGTCCGGAGACGTGCCAGAACTCATGCACTCCTTCGGGACGTGGCTGCGTGCGGGCGGGGACCGGCAGGCGGCGCCAGTTGTCGCAGCGCTCGCGCACCTCGAACTCGTCGCGATCCATCCCTTCTATGACGGGAACGGCCGCACGGCGCGCGCGCTCGCCAGATACATCCTCGTTCGCGGTGGCTATGCCCTCAACGGCGTCGTCTCATTGGACGCGTATCTCGATTTGCAGAGGCGCGAATATTTCGCGGCGATCCGCCGGGCAGTCGGGCGGACGTACAAACCCGGCTACGACGCCACACCGTTCGTTGGGTATTTCATCGGCGCGATCGCCGCATCCGCGGAGCACGTGCTCGGACAAGTCAAGGCACTGGGTCGGCTCGTCAACGAGCTACGTGCCACAGCGGTGAAGGGGACGCTGCCGGCGCGGCTCCTCGACGGCCTGGCATATGCCTGGGTAAATGGAAACATCCGTCCGGCGGACTACACCCGGATCACCGGCAGGACCGGCCCGGGAGCCAGCCGCGACCTTCAGCTCGCCGTCGACCTCGACTACCTCGAGCCGACCGGGCGGACACGTGCCCGGCGTTATCTACTCGGACCAAAACTCCGGCGGGTGGCCCCCGCGCACATCACGAAGTTCCGGACCGGCAGGTAGCCCCCCGGGAACCCCCCGCGCCGGCCGACGTCTTAGCAGCATTCCCGGCCCAGGCCGGAGAGGAGGCTCCTATGCGAGGGTTCCTCGCGGGTCTCGCCGCGGTCGCCGCGGCGCTCATCGTCACGGCGCAGCCGGCAGCGGCCTGCGCGGGCCTCATCGGCCCGAACGGCGCGGTCAAGCTGCTGCGCACCACGACGTTCGCCGGTTATCACGACGGCGTCGAGCACTACGTCACCTCGTTCCAATTCGCCGGAGGGTCGGGCCAGTTCGGGTCGCTGATCCCGTTGCCGGGCATCCCGGACAAGGTCGAGAAGGGCGGCGCATGGACCCTCCAGCGGCTCATCCGCGAAACGAACCCGATCCCGGTGGCCGCGCCGTTCGCTGCCCTCGCCCAAGACAGCGTGCGTTCCGCCCAGGTCATCATGGAAGTCCGGATCGACGCGCTCGACATCACCGTGCTCAAGGGTGGCGGTGCCGAGGTCGGCCAGTGGGCCACCGAGCACGGCTTCCGTCTTCCGCCGGCCGCGCCGGAGGTCCTCGACTTCTACGCGAACCGAAGCCCGATCTTCCTCGCCGCGGTCTTCGACGCGGACGCCGCGAAAGCGCGCGGCCAGCAGATCGGCGACGGCACGCCCGTCCACGTGACGATCCCGACCGCAAACCCGTGGGTGCCGCTCCGCATCCTCGGCCTCGGCAAGAACGCCGACGACCGCGTCGATGCCGACGTGTACCTCCTCACCGACCAGCGCCCCGCGCTTCTTCCCTATCCGTTCGCGAACGGGATGCGTCTCGACCACAGCGCGACGGCCACGACCTCGCTCCTGAACGACCTTCGTTCGGACAAGGGCATGGGCTGGATCCCGCAGGCCGGATGGCTCACGAAGATCGCGATCGACGCATCGGCGAGCCAGCTCAGCTACGACCTCGCCGTCGACGCGAAGGGCACGAGTCCCTCGCGCGTCGCGGCCGGCCTTCAAGCGCCCGCCGGAGTCACCAGCTCGTCGGGTCAACCCTCGAGCGACCAGATCGCCCTCATCGGGATGGCTCTCGCCGCACTCGGTGCGCTCGTCATCTTGCGCAAGGCGCGACCGGTGAGCGTGTGATCGTTCGAAGGCTCGTCGCATTGGCGCTCGCCGCACTCGCGGCGAGCGCCTGCGCGACCGCGAGCGCGGCACAGCTCCCGACCCATATCGGGATCCGCATCCATTACTCGCATTTCGACCAAACGAAGATCGACGTTCCGATGGGTGTGCCCATCACGTTTACGCTCGTCAACGACGATCCCATCGACCACGAGTGGCTCATCGGCGACGAGGCATTCCATGCTCGTCACCGCGCCGGCACCGAGGCGGTGCATGGCGATCGCCCGAACGAGGTCTCTTTGCCGCCGTTCAGCGTGAAGACGACGACGCTCACCTTCGACAAGCCCGGCCCGCTCACGTTCATCTGCCACTTCCCGCAACACGAGGCCTACGGGATGGTCGGCGTGGTGATGGTCAAGCCCTAGGCCCGTACGAGTTGGGCGACCCAACTCAGATGCGCGGAACGGCCCGCCACGAGATGCTCCCCCGGTGCGATCGCTGATTGCCGCCGCGGCCTTCGGACTCGTTGCCAGCTCGTGCTCTGCGATGCCCGACTCGAGCGTCGCGACGCCGTCGCCGTCGGCTTCCGTGATCACCCGTCCTGCGGCGAACACGCAGGGCGATCGGCCCGTGGTCCTGCGGTCTCTCCCCGAGGCCGGCGCTTTCGTCACGAGCTTCGCTCCCGCCTGGCGCTACGACGGCCGCCAGCAAAAGCTCGATTTCCCCGCGAGCACGCCGGCATCGCTCGAGCATGCCGCACACGTAGGTGGTCTCATCGCGATCGAGCGACAGACCCAGACTCCCGGCCGGTACCTCGTGTCGACAGAGCTCGCGATCCGCGATCGGTCAAATGGTCCAGATCGAACGGTCTATCGCGCTCCCGTGATGTTCTATTGGTCGGGATGGTCGCCCGATGGTCGGTACGTGTTGATCTGGGAGGTCGACTTCTTCAGCGGCTCCGTGGACATGGACGGACGCCCGCTCATCGTTATCGATGCGAGAACGGGCATGCGGTTCGATCTCGGCCGGACGCTTCTTCACGGCACGACTGCCTGGAGTCCACCACACACGCTCGCGTTCGCGGCCGGGTTCGGTCGCGAGGTGTCGCAGGAGAAGACGCTCCGGCTCTGGGCGCCCGAGACCGGCATTCGGGACGTGTCCCCGATCGGCACGGCAGCGCTCGCCCCGGTCTGGAGCGCCTCCGGGCAATCGCTCTACTTCGTCAGCGGCCCGGCCGGCGAATACGACCCGCTGCCGTTCTTCACGGGACATGCGATCGGCGACCGCCGCATCAGCGTGTACGACCTCGCAAGCGGCACCACGCGGTCGCTCGCACATGAGCCCGGGTACGTCGAAGAGGGCGTGCGGCCGTCACGTGACGGCTCCCGGCTTCTCGTGCTCCGCCGGCGGACGGTCGAAGCCACGAGCGTGCCCGCGATCTCGATCCGCGACACACCCCTCGAGGTCTGGCTGACCGACAGCCAGGGCGCGCGCGGCACCGCGCTCGTCCGCATCGCGAACGTCGGCTTTGGGTACTACGGCTGGTATCCAGGCCCGAGCGAATGGGATTGGTCGGAGTGACCTAGCTTCGTGACTCCTCGGTAGCGGTCTCGCGCGGGCGAATTACCTCGACGAGCTTGAGGTCCGTGAGGGTGACCGGCTCGATCGCTTCCCATTCGTGGTCGGTCCGCGATCCGGCGGGGCAATAGGCCCACACGCCGTCATGGATCGTGACGGGGTTGACGGCAGCGAGCCTCGCGGTCCGACTCGCAGCTACATGGACCTGCGCCCGACAGACATATCGGACGAGATCGGTGTTCATCCCCACGCCACCGCCTACCGCTATTTGCTGCTTGCTCGACGAGCATACGTCCAGGCGGCTCCCGTGCAAGTTTCTGGCAGGTAAAAACGAGAAAGGCGGAGCGGCCTTCGCCGCCCCGCCTTCCCGATAGAGCATCGCCGCCGCGCTAGCTCTGCTCCTTGAACTCGCCTTCGATCGTGTCGCCATCGCGCTTTGCGCCGGCGCCCGCAGGCTCGCCCTCGGCCTGCTCGGCCCCGGGTTGGGCCGGCTGCTCCGCCTGCTGCTTGGCCTGCTCCTGCTGGTACATGACCTCGCCGATCTTCGTCGACGATGCCCGCAGTGCCTCCGTCGCCGACTTGATCCGCTCGACATCGTCCGTCTTGAGTGCGTCGCGTAGCGCCGCGAGCTTCTCTTCGACATCCTTTTTGGTGTCAGCAGGGACCTTGTCGCCGAGGTCCTTGAGCGTCTTCTCGATGGAGTACGCCATCGTGTCGCCCTGGTTCCGGGCTTCGATCTTCTCGCGGTTGCGGCGATCCTCCTCGGCGTGCGCCTCGGCGTCCTTCACCAGACGCGAGACCTCGTCCTTGGACAGACCGCTCGACGCGGTGATCGTGACGTGCTGTTCGCGTCCGGTCGCTTTGTCGCGTGCCTTGACATTGACGATGCCGTTGGCGTCGATGTCGAACGACACCTCGATCTGCGGGATCCCTCGCGGTGCAGGGGCGATCCCGTCGAGGACGAACCGCGCGAGGCTCTTGTTGTCCCCAGCAAGCTCGCGCTCGCCCTGGGTGACGTGGATCTCAACCTGCGTCTGCGCGTCGGACGCCGTGGTGAAGACCTGCGACTTGGACGTGGGGATGGTGGTGTTCCGCTCGATGAGCTTGGT
>VBEU01000030.1 GCA_005883775.1 Chloroflexota bacterium
AGCATCACGCGCACGAAGAAGCGCGTCTCGCTCAAAGGCGCGGAGGTGCCAAGCCTCCTGAATCTGCCCCCGGGATGCGTTTTTCATCCGCGCTGTCCTCTGGCGGAGCCGGGTCTCTGCGATGTAGTGGTGCCGGTATTGGGCAACCTACCGGGCGGACGGTCGGTCGCGTGTCACGTCGCGTTACGCGAGCGTCAGCCCGCGGCCGAGCTGCTCGGAGTGCACTAGGTGGACCCGATAGGGCTCCAGGCAGCCCTCCGCGTCGCGGTGCTCATCGTGATCGTCGCTCTCGCGATGCTCCCATTTCAGCCAACAAACTCGGCCGAATTCGTCGTCACCGTGATGGCCGCGGTGGTCGGACTCATCTTCGTCGGGCTCGTCGCGGTGCTCGCGCGGCTGTCCGGTTCGCGCCCACCGAACCCGCGGCCGGTCGACAGGGTAAGCGGTATGAGTTCCAATGTGCCCAGCGAGGGACCAGGGAGGGACAAATGAAGAAGAGCGCGATCAGTTACTCCGTAACACGTCGGCGTTTCCTACGTGACGCGACGCTCACCAGCCTCGGCATCGTCGCCGCCGCGTGCACGCCCGGCGGCACGTCGCCAAGCCCATCGGGCGGCGGCACCGCATCCATCAAAGGTGGCGAGTTCCACGGCGCGTGGCCCTATGACCTTCCGCCGAAGGGTCACTACAACTACTTCGCGGCCGCCGGGATCATCCTGCAGGGCGCGATCTACGTCGACCTGTTCCAGCCACCGCTCGCGACGTGGATGTGGAACGACGCGAAGTGGAATTACATGCTCGCCGAATCGAGCTCGCTCAGCGGGAACGTCTTCTCGGTAAAGCTTCGCCCGAACATCAAGTGGTCCGACGGGTCGGCTTTCACGTCCAAAGACGTCGTCGCCACCTTCAACGCGGGCCGCATGGATAGCTTCACGATCTGGAACTACATCAACAAGGTCGAGGCCGATGGCGACCTCGGCGTGAAGTTCACCTACAAGACTCCGTCGAGCCTCGGCGAGCGGAACATCCTGCGCGTCTCGATCCGTCCGGCCTCGATCTACGGCACGATCGCGGACAAGGCGGCGGCCCTCTACGCGGCAGGCAAGGACAACACCGCTCCTGAGATCGTGGCGCTCCGCGCCGAGAAGGAAAACCTTCGGCCGGACCCGATGTCGGTCGGCCCATACATGATCGACAAGAACTCGGTGACCGAGGCGCAGCTCACGATGAACCGCAATCCCAACGGCCTCTTCGGCAACAGCGTCAACTTCGACAAAGTCATCATCTACCAGGGCGAGACCGCGCAGGTCACGCCACTCGTGCTCGCCGGTGACGTCGACTACGCGACTCACGGCTTCCCGCTCGCGACCGACAAGGCCTTCGTCGACGCCGGCATCCGCGTGATCCGCGGACCCGGCTACACCGGCCCGGCGATCTACTTCCACTGGGAGAAGGCGGCCGCGTTCCAGGACAAGCGTCTCCGACAGGCCGTCGCGATGGCCATCAACAAGGACGAGAGCGCCAAGGTCACGTACGGGGATTCGGCGAAGACCCAGAAGTACATGGCCGGGTTCTCGGACAATCTGGTCCCGCAGTGGCTTTCGTCGTCCGACCTCGGCAAGCTGAACTCCTACGCGTATGACCTCACGAAGGCGGCCGGACTCATGACCGCCGCCGGTTACGCAAAGGGCTCAGATGGCATCTACGCAAAGGACGGGAAGAAGCTCGAGTTCGAGATGTACTCGCCGAGCGACTTTGCGGACTGGTCGAGCGCCGCGGACCATGCCCAAAAGGCGCTCAACACCTTCGGCATCAAGATCGTGCCGCGCAGCGCGATCCGGAGCCAGCAGCTCCCCGACGTGAACGCCGGCAACTTCCAGATCGCGATCATGGCCTGGGGTATCGGCAACCCGCACCCGCAGGGCTCGTTCATTCAGGACCTGCGGACGCACAACA
This sequence comes from Chloroflexota bacterium, assembly GCA_005883775.1. Classification (GTDB taxonomy): domain Bacteria; phylum Chloroflexota; class Limnocylindria; order P2-11E; family P2-11E; genus 3-1-20CM-2-70-9. The sequence goes on from VBEU01000030.1 coordinate 1,957, forward strand.
CCATTCCGGCCGGCGGTGGCATGAAGTACCCGCTCAAGCAAGGGAACACCGACTTCGACGCGCTCATCGTCAAGATGGGCGACGGGTTCGACACGAACGCCCAAAAGCCGGCGGTCACCGAGGCGGTACTCGCCTTCAACGACCTTCTGCCGGTCATCCCGCTGTGGGAGCGGTACGGCAACAACCCGGTCAATGACAAGAAGCGCGTCGCGGGCTGGAAGCCGGACAGCGATCCGGTCTACAAGAACCCGTGGAGCACGGACGCGTTCACGACACTCATGATCATGGACGGCACACTCCATAAGATCTGATCCTCGCGCGACGAGTGATGGCGACGGCGACCTCGCGGGATTCCCCGAGGTCGCCGTCGTGCTAGGTGGGGGCTTCTCGGCGAACGGTGAGCCGTCGGCCTCTACCGTCGCACGCGCCCGCGCGGCGGCGCATCTTGCGCAGAAGCGGCCGACCCTCGCGGTCATCGCGTCGGGCAGTCACGGCGACGGTCCCGCACCCGCCAAGAGCGAGGCCGCAATCATCGCGGACCTGATCGCGGCGACCGGCGTGCCGCGTGACCGACTCTTTCTCGAGGAGAGATCTCGAGACACGATCGGCAATGCCGTCGAGGTTGTCGCGCGTTACCTCCGCGGGGTCGAGGCTCGCCCGATCTACCTCGTGACATCACCTTTCCACCTCGAACGCGCTCTGGTGACTTTCCGCCACGTGCTGGGCTTCGAGTGGCAGGTCCAGGCGGTGGCCGCCGAAGACACCGACGACGATCGCAAGCGAGCGAACTCGGAGACCACATATCTTCAGGAGACGTTCGCCTTCTTCGAGGGGATCCGCCCCGGGGACATGGCCGCGATCGACAAGAAGTACCGCGCAAGGCAGGTCCGCTAGTAGGAGGACCACGCATCGAGGAGGAAGCCATGTCCTCTGCCCTCGTCCTCGCGACCACCGCCGAAAATGCCGAGGCGCTCCTTTCAGGCGAGCGCGACCGCGACCATCGCCGCTTTCCGCCGAAAAAGCTGCCGGCGCGCGCCTATCTCGCGGTCGTGGGTACCGCGTCGATCGTCGGTGAATGCCAGCTCGGCGCCGCCGAGCGCCACACGGCCAAAGGCTGGGCGCTGCCGGTCAGCAAGCCGCGCCGCTATCGCAAACCACGACCCGTGGCCGACTTCGGTCTCTCGAAAATCCCGCGTTCCTTTCGATACGTGGAGATCTAGAGCGCACCGCGAGAGCGGCGCGGGCGCCGCGGGTGGCACGGCGAGCAGGGGCTCTCGCGAAGCGCGGGTGCCCCGGGGACCCGCCAGCAGCGAGCAGAGCGAGCGGCGAAGGCGGGGAGGGTGCGCTGAGCGAGAGCACCGCGAGCCGGGACAGGACCCGCGGTGCGAAAGTCGACCGAGCGGCGGCGAGATCTAGTTCGCCGGTCTCCACGCGAAGGTGACGTGGGTGATGAGATCACCGTCGGTTTCGAACGTCCAGGTCGTGTAGTTGGCGAAGTGGCCCGGCGAGCGCGTCAGGCCGCGAAGGATCACGGTCGTCCCCATGACCGCCTCTTCGCGCACCACGCGCACGAACGGCGGAGCCATGCGAATGAGTTGCTTGGCACCTTCGCGACCTTCGAGCTGGCGGTCACCACCCGGCAGCTCGATGGCGATGTCCTCGGCGCACACTGCGGCGGCCTTCTCAGCGTCGTTCGCCTCGAGCGCCGCCATGAAGGTCTTCGCGGCCGAGAGAGGATCCGCCATCCAGCGATTATTGAGGACGCGCGGCAGGTGCGGTTGCTCCAGCCGCTGAGCTCAGGGCGGACTTATTACCGCTCCTCGACAGGAGTCGGGTCTTCATCCTCGTGGGTTTCATCAGGATGGCCGGCAGTGCGAATCATGACACCCAAGTCCTCATCGGCCCGACTTCGCGCCTCATGCCAGCGAACCTCCTCGGGCGTGGTTGCTCAGGGGCAAGATGACCCCCGACGCCCGGATCCGTCGCTGGGATCGGCCCTGGCGGCGCGACGCGGTCGGCGATGAGGGAGGCCGCGAGCGCGAGACCGAATACGTCGAACGGCACGCGGAAGCGGGGATCGCCGAAGTACACGACCGCGGTCACGAGGGCGAGGGAGAGCTGCCCGAGAAGCATGAGCTCGGCCCGCCCACCACCAAAGGGCCACGACCGGCGGATCTTGCGGACCGTCCCGAACACGATGAACGGCAGAAGGACCACATAGCCGACGTTCGCCAATGCCGCGACCTGCTTCAGGCCCTCCTCGTTCGAGGGCGGCCACGGGATCGTGGAGAGACCCATGTCATAGATGTTTCGCACGATCGCGCGAACATGCCCGAGCCCATCGGCCGCGATGCAGCTCATTCCCTGGGCGTAGAAGAACTCCTGGTCCCAGATCTGATGATCGGGAAAGGTCACGTTCTTGCCACGGTCGAGCTGCGTGGCGACCGGTGTTTGGAATTGGTACGTGAGCGTCGCCGGGGTGCCGGTCGTTACGCGGCGTATGTCGCAATGACCGAGATAGAAGGTGAGGCCACCGTTTTCGCTGACGCCCACGACGCGCCCGACGATCAGAGCCTCGTGCGCCAGGACGAGCCCGAGAACGAGGAACGATCCGCCCACCAGTGCAGCGAGCGGAGCGACCCGGATCCGGACGCGACGGACGAGTGGCAGCGCGGCGAGGATGACGTTGAGCGCGAACGCCGGGCGGATCGCGGCCGCGAAGCCTCCGGCAAGTCCGGCGAACAGACCGTCGCGCGTCGAAAGCAGTCTCACGCTGCGCTCGGCGAGCCAGAGGGAAAGCACGAGGAACGCGAGGCCGGGTGTCTCGGAGGTGAAGAAACCGGCATAGGCGATGTGAAGGGGCCAGAGCGCGCAGAAGGCCGCGCCGAGGGCCGCCGCGGCCGGCGGCAACAGAAGCCTCAGATAGCGCCACATGAAATACGGCGTGAGGGCGGACAAGGCCACCCACAGGACCGCCCCGGCCGTGAGGCCGTCGTGGTCTGGGCCGATCAGTGCGAGTGGGATCGCAAGCAGAACCCGCGTCCCGGGTGGATAGAAGGCGTCGAAGCGGTCGAGCGTCGCAAGCTGAGCGAGGTGCATCGCCGTGTCGACATAAGTCTTCGAGTCGGAGTAGATGTGGTCGAGCGGCGAGTGGAGAACGAGCGCCCACACGGCCCGGATAGCCGCACCGAGAACGATGAAGACGCGCGCGAACCGATCCCAGTCCCACTCCCGCAGATACCGCACGTTCGGCTGGTGTGCAATCGGTCTGCCACCCGCCTAGAAGACCGGCGCGCCCTCCCGGAAACGCCGCATCGCGGCAATGTGTGCATCCAAATCCGGTAACTGCGACCCCGCGGTACGCAGCTCGAGATGGGTCATTCCCATGTCGCGGAACGCTTCGGCCCTTCGGACCCACTCGTCGAGCGGGCCGGTCGCCGCGACGCGACCTTCGACGCCGACTCGGGCCGGGTCCCGGCCGGCCTCGCGTACGTATCCGCGAAAGCGTTCGAGGGCGGCGCGACCTTCGTCGTTCGGTGCGAGATGTGAGAACCAGCCGTCGGCGAGACGTGCGACGCGTTTGACCGCGACCTCTTCGTCGGCGCCCATCCATATCGGGATCGGGCGCTGGACCGGCAGGGGCTTGATGCCCGCGCGATCGATGCGATGCCAGCGACCGGTGTAATCGACCACCTCCTCCGTCCAGAGAAGTCGGAGGACCTGGATCTGCTCCTCGATCCGTTTGGCGCGGTCGCGCCAGCTCATCCCGAGGGCTTCGTACTCGACGTGATTCCAGCCGATGGCCGCGCCGAGACGCACACGCCCCCGAGAAAGAACGTCGAGCGTCGCGGCCTGCTTCGCGACGAGTGCGGTCTGACGCTGCGGCAGGATCACGATGCCGAACGCGAGCTCCAGCTTCTTCGTGATCGCGGCGAGATAGCCGAAGAGGACAAACGGTTCGTGAAACGCATCCCGGTGCGTGTACGCGCCCTTCCACCACGCCGGCCGGCAGGTTGGGTCGGCGCCGAGGACGTGGTCGTACGCGACGATGTGCGCGTATCCGAGGTCCTCAGCGGCTTGAGCGAAAGCGGCGACGCGTCCCGGATCGTCGCCGATCTCCTGATGTGGATACACGACGCCGACGCGCACGGTCGCATCATGGCATCGATGGCGATCGACCACCGCCGGTATGAGGGACCCACCCCACCCGACCCCGTCGCGATCGAGGCGAGGCTCCGCGGCGAAGCCCGCGACGTGTACGGCTGGTCAAACTCGCCCGGCGATCGCTACGCCGAGCACGACCACGGCTACACCAAACTTCTCTACTGCACGCTCGGCTCGATCGACTTTGTCCTCGCCGACGGGAGTCGCATTGCGATGAGGCCGGGCGACCGTCTTGTGCTACCGCCGCAAACTCGTCACTCCGCCGTCGTCGGACGCGAAGGTTGCGCCTGCGTCGAGGGAAAGCTTCCGCCCTAGACTCATCGGGCTTCCATGCGACCGCTCGCATCACGCATGTCGCGACTCGGGACGGAGACCGCCTTCGAGGTCCTCGCCAGGGCGCGGGCGCTCGAGGCGAAGGGGCGGGACATCGTCCATCTCGAGATCGGCGAACCCGACTTCGACACGCCGCCTGCGATCGTCGCGGCCGGTGTAGCGGCCCTGGAGCGCGGCGAGACCCATTACACGCCGTCGGCGGGCGTGGTCGAGCTCCGCGAGGCGATCACGCTCTACCTGAAAGAGCGTCGCGGGGTCCGCGTAGATCCGGGGCAGGTGATCGTCACACCGGGCGCGAAGCCGATCATGTTCTACGCCTTGCTCGCCCTGCTCGACGATGGCGACGAGGCGATCTATCCCGATCCCGGCTTCCCGATCTACGCGTCGATGATCGACTTCGCCGGTGCTCGCGGAGTACCGCTGACGCTCCGCGAAGAGAATGCCTTCCAGCCCGATTTGGATGAGCTCCGCCGGCTTGTGACTCCTCGGACCAAGGTTCTCATCCTCAACAGCCCCAACAATCCGACAGGGGGCATCCTGTCGCGGGAGGCGATCCGCGACATCGCGGCGATCGCTCGGGAGCGCGATCTCTGGGTGCTGACCGATGAAATCTATGGCGAGCTCGTGTACGACGGCGAGCACCGTTCGATCGCGGTCGAGGACGGCATGGCGGAGCGCACCATCTTGCTGGACGGCTTCAGTAAGACATTCGCCATGACCGGGTGGCGTCTTGGGTACGGCGTCTTTCCGCGACCGCTCGTCGAGCCGGTCGCGAGGCTTGTCACCAACTCGGTGTCCTGCACTGCGACGTTCGTCCAACGCGCCGGCGCCGCAGCCCTCAGCTCCCGTCCGCCGGAGGTCGATCGAATGATCGCGGAGTTCCGCCGGCGGCGTGACGCCGTCGTGAAAGGACTCAACGCTGTGCCAGGAATAACGTGCCGCGTACCGCAAGGCGCGTTCTACGTGTTCCCGAACGTGCGCGGCATCGGACTGCGTTCCAGCGCAGAGGTGGCCGATCGTCTACTTAACGAGGCCGGTGTCGCCACTCTTGCCGGCACCTGCTTCGGTGCGGCGGGCGAGGGATATCTGCGGCTGTCATACGCGAACTCGCTGGCGAACCTCGACAAAGCGGTCTCCCGAATCGCGGACTGGTCCTCGCGCGTCGCGCCGATTCCGACCATTCGCTAGTTTCGGCGCGCCTCCCTACGACAATCGGGGTCTGCCATTTAAGCCGACACGCAATCACCGCTCGCTGAGATAAACGCGCGATCAACAAGCCGACCTCCGACGATGGGGCTCCGTTGCTTTCACCAGGCCCCGCCTGAAGCGTCGCGGGTTCGTTACCGGATTGGGCGCGGATCCGTTACAGGCATTCAAAGCGGTGGAGCGACCCCTGCTTTCGCTGCGGCTGAGGGCTTCGTGCCCATCTCGCAGGAAAGGCAGTGCGGAGAAACTATGCGCAAGGCAGCTGGTTACGTAGCGATCCTCATGAGTATCGCCGTGCTGTTTCTGGCCACGAGCGGCGCGACGACCGCGTACGCCGGTGGCGGAAACGGAGGCAGTCCCCCGGGAAACAACGGGGTCGTAAAAGTCATCAGCGACCCGGGTGACAGTCAAAACGACCCCGATAACGATCCACACGTGTGCCTGTTCCACCTCTACGGGTTCAACTTCGACGCCAACTCCAGCGGAACATGGCACATCGATCCGTGGCCGCCTGATGGCGGGCCGCTCACGGCAGAGCAAAGGGACGGCACGTGGAAAGCATTTAAGGGCGGCGACAAGGGCAAGGATTGGCAATTCAACGCGTATCCGCGACAGCCTTTCCCGAACGGCCACTACAAGCTGACCGTGAAGCAAACGAATGGGATGACTCCGGGCGGCGACAACAGCAAGGTCTTCAAAGTGAAGTGCAAGACCAGCGGGACGACGACGGGGACGACGGGTACGTCCGGCACCTCCGGCACGTCCGGATCCACGACCACGTCGACCGGCACTTCAACAGGGACATCGACCGGAACATCCACGAGCACCGGTACGTCAACCGGAACCTCGACTGGGACGACCACCGGTACGTCGACGAGCACGACGACTGGTACGACTACCGGGACCTCGACAGGAACGACGACCGGTACATCGACGACGACAACGACAGCTTCCTCGACCGGGACGAGCACCGGAACATCGACTGGCACGAACACGTCGACCACGACGGCCGGAACCACCAGTACCTCGACCACCACTGGTGGAGGCATGATCACGATCCACGCGAAGGCATTGACGGACCACGAGTGCAGCTCAGTCGAGTGGCACTTCGTGATCACCGACATGCATGACGTCAACGCTCCAGCTTCCATCACGGTCAGTTGGTCCAACGGCGGGACTTCTACCGTGGCCCTCGACCGTGTCACCGGCAACGTCGCGCACTACGTCACGACTTCGAATCTCGGATCCACCGTGACGAGCGCGACCGCCATGATCAACTCGGAGTGGAACGGACAATTCAACCTGAGTCACGGCCCGTGCAACCACACGACGGGCACGTCTGGTACGACTTCGACGAGCACGACCGGTTCTACTTCGGCTTCGACTGGCACGACTACGTCAACATCGACCGGCACCAACACGTCAACAACGACCGGCACGCGACGACGACGAGTACCGGCACGTCGACCTCGAGCACCGGCGGCAACACCTCCGGTGGCGGGACGACAACCGGAACGACGGGGAACTCAAGCACGGGGGGGGAGGAAGACAACCGCGGTACGGTCAAGATCGCCAGCGGTACGGATAACGAGGACGATCAGGACGAAGACAGCCGCGTATGCACGTTCCACATCTACGGCTTCGGCTTCCACACCGACGCGCACGGAACCTGGAAGATCGTCGCCTGGAAGCCGACTGGCGACAACGAGACGGTCGTCGCGAGCGGCACGTGGAGCGCGAACTCAGCGGGCAAGTGGGACTCGGAGGAGATGACACTCCCGGAGGGCCACTACAAGCTCTTCGTCGAGAACATGGCCGCTAAGGGCGGTGAGAAGCACAAGGTCTTCTGGGTCGAGTGCGAGCACGGCACGACCGGGACGTCGAGCACCTCGACGAGCACCACCGGCAGCACCTCGACATCGACCGGCACGAGCACATCGACCACCACGTCGACCGGTACAAGCACGGGTACGTCGACAAGCACGACCGGTAGCACGAGCACAGGCTCGACGACCGGCGCGACTACGACGACGACCGGTACGAGCACGACAACCACGACCGGCGGGACCACGGGTGCCACCACCGGTGCCACCACGGGTGAGACGACCGGCGCGACGACCACCACGACCGGTACGAGCACAACGACCACGACCGGCGCGACCACCGGTGCCACGACCGGTGCCACCACGGGTGAGACAACCGGCGCGACCACGACCACCACGACCGGCGCAACCACGGGTGCAACAACGACGACCACCACCGGTGCGACGACCGGCGCGACCACAACGACGACGACCGGCGCCACCACGGGTGCGACAACGACGACCACCACGGGTGCGACGACCGGTGCGACGACCACAACAACGACGACCACGACGACAGGTGCAACGACCACCACTACGACCGGTGCGACGACCACAACAACGACGACCACCACGACAACGACGGGTGGGTCGAACACGAGTGGCAGCACCGGCTCTGAGACGACCGGAACTTCCGGGACGTCGACGAGCACAACGGGCGGGACAAGCACGTCGACGAGCACTGGCACGTCGACGAGCACTGGCACCTCGACAGGCACGACGACCGGCACGGGCACGTCGACGGGCACCGGCACATCGACCGGTACGAGCACGGGCACGTCGACCGGAACAACTACGGGCACTTCGACGAGCACATCGACGAGCGGCACGACCGGTGGAACGACCGGGACGTCGACCAGCGGCACGACGGGCACGAGCTCGTCGAGCAGCAGCACTACAGGTAGCGAGACGACCGGAACGTCCAGCACGTCGACGAGCGGAACGACCGGTGGTACGACCGCCGGCACGTCCAGCACATCGACGAGCACTACAACGGGCAGCGCTACCACCGGAACGACCGGGACCTCGGGAACGACGACGACGAGCACAAGCGCTGGATCGACTTCGTCGACCAGCGCGTCGAGCGGCTCGACAACGGGCAGCGTGACGACCGGAACGGTGACGACCGGCAGCGTCAGCTCGACAGGTGGTTCGACGAGCGCAGGCTCGACGACCGGCACGAGCGGAACGACGAGCACGGGTGGAACGACCGGTACGAGCGGGACGACCGGCACCTCGACGACGAGCTCGTCGGGTGGCACGACTGGATCGTCGGGAACTCAGGCCGGCTTCCAGAGCTCCCCGCAGACGAACACCAACGTGGCCGGCGTGCAGAACCTGCCGTCGACCAGCACGGAGTCACACGACACGAGCCCTCTCGTGTTCTTCGGACTCCTTCTCATGGCGGTCGGCGGCGGCCTGCTTCGTTGGAAGCCCGCTAGCCGAATGAACTAGCTGGCTCCAGGGCTGAAAAGCCCAAGCCTTGCGCAGGGGAGCCCCCGAAAGGGGGCTCCCTTCGTTTTGCCGAAAGGCACGATGCGTGCACAGTCGCCCGCCCGGAGAGGGAGCAAGTGCTAAGAAAACGCAGACTGTCACCGGTGGGCAGGATCCGAGAGTTTTGGATCGGTCGCGCGGATCTCGCGCCGGTCGCGCTCTTCCGGATCGTGTACGGCGTCGAGTTATTCAACTGGTTCTGGCAGCTCTACCCGAACCTCGCCGCATTCTTCACCGACGAGGGCTTCATGCCCCGGGCGCTACTTATTGCCCAGTTCCCCGATCGCTTCTCCTTGATCACCGGCATGGGCACCTGGTGGGAGGTCGCGCTGTTCTGGGGAGCCTCTCTCGCCGTCGCCGTCATGCTCACGATCGGGTGGCACACGCGCACCGCGTGCATCCTCGCGTTCCTCGCTGTCGCGAGCTTCGAAGGGCGCAATCCGCTGCTGCTCGACGGCAGCGACATCGTCTTTCGGCTCGTTCCGTTCTGGCTCGCACTGACGAACTGTGGCGACCTCTATTCGGTGGACGCGGCGATCCGCAAAGCTCGCGGAGAGCAGGTCACCGGAGATGGCCCGGCGCTGCCGGTGCGTCTGCTCGAGCTGCAGATCGGCTGGATCTATTTGATGACCGGACTCGAGAAGATGGCCGGGACGCTTTGGAAGAACGGCACTGCGACGTTCTACGCACTCCAGCTCGAGCACACCTTCGGTCGGTCCTGGGCATACCCGCTGGCGACGAACATGATCGTCGTCCACCTGATGAGCTGGGGAACGCTCGTCGTCGAGCTGCTCTATGTCCCGCTCACGATGATCCCTTCGCGGATCACTCGGCTGATCGCGGTCGTTGGCGCCGCTTTCCTCCATGGCGGGATCCTCACGATGATGAACGTCGGCAACTTTCCGGTGATCATGCTGTCAGCACTGATCCTCTTCTTGCCGGCCGAGTGGGTGCGCGAATTCGTCGACAACGTTCAGCTGCGGATCAGCCCACGACTCTCGCCGCGTCTTGCCGCAGCCGCCGCCGGCATGGCGAGGCGCGAGGTGCGCTCGGTCAGTCTCGTGCCCGCGCGCACGAAGGGTTTTCGTGAGCTGCGAGGGGTTCGTATGGCGGCAGCGGTGGCGCTGCTGGCGGTTACCGGCGTGGCGTTTGCGAGCGCGCTTCCTTCGTGGGCATCGGCCTATCGCCCACAGGGTGAGCTCGCGCGGGTCCTCGCGTTCTCCTCGCTCGATCAACGGTGGGACATGTTCTCGCCCGATCCGGCGCAGGCCGACGGGTGGATGCTCGCGCCGGCGAAGCTGGCCGATGGCGGCACGTATGACCTTTTGACCGGCGGGCCGGTAAGCACGGCACCGCGCTGGTCCGATCCGCTCTAACTTCCATCTGCAGCCGGGGCAGAGCCCCCTCGATACGTTCGACCTGACCTACATCGAACGGACGATCCACCCGCCCGGCCAGCAGCCGACGTTGAGGGAATACCACATCTGGTCTCATCAGTGCTGAAGTTGCTAGCCGTTACCGATTCCTGACGACAACGCGGCGCTCCCGTTACCGAGCGTGGACATCAGTGGAGTCGCGCCTGCTCGTTCACGCCCCCGTCGCAAGGTGCCCGAACGAACGGGCGCACATCAAACGGGAGGCTGAAGATGCGACCGCTCAAGCTCATGGTCATATCGGCGTTCGCGATCGCCGTCGTCTTCGCGCGCGTCGAGATGGCAAATGCGTACTACGAGCAGATCGACACCGGTCAGCAGAGCGAGTCAGGCGGAAAGAACAGTCAGAAGGCTGACGGAGCCGACAAGGCGAAAGCGAGCGCCAGCGCGAAGGCGAAGGCGCAGGCTGATGCGAAGGCGAAGGCCGACGCCCAAGTGAAGGCGAGCGCCGCGGCCAAAGCCAAGGCCGACGCCGATGCCAAGGCGAAGGCAAACGCCGACGCTAAGGCGAAGGCAGACGCGGACGCGAAAGCCAAAGCCGACGCCGAAGCTCGCGCCAAGGCGAAGGTCGAAGCGAAGAGTTCCGAGGACGCGAATGTCCAGGGGTCAACTGCTTCACAGGTCTCGACCCCAAGCACGAGTCCTCAAGCGGGCCCGGACATGAACACGATCCAGACAGGCTCGAAATCAAAGAACGGGGGGTCGAAGTCCGGCACGGGTTCGAAGAGCAAAGGCAATGGCTCGGCGTCGGGAACGAACTCGGCGAGCAAGGCGGCGAGCAACACCGGTAACTCGACGAATGCGGCGAACGAAAGCGGAACCGTTTCGACGGGTGGGTCCGTCCATGGGGGCGACACCACTGGCCTTACGACCGCGATCACCAATGCCACGAACGCGAACACGCAGATCAGCGCGACCATCGTGACCGCTACGAACCTGCTCGCGTCGCCTAACCTCACGGCCGGGCAGATCGCCGCTCTCACGACCGCACTGAACGCGGCGCAGACCGCCGAGACAAATCTCGCGGCCGCGTTGCTGGCGGCACAGAACGCACTCACAGCCCTGAACACGGCGCTCGCGTCGGGTAATGCCGCAGAGATCTCGACGGCCGTGACCGCGGCGCAGCAAGCCGTCGCGAACGTGAACAAGATGATCGGGGCCGAAGTGACTGCGAATACGCAGCTCAACGCCGCGATCTCGGCCAACGCGGGGAACGCTCCGAGCACCCAATCTCAGACGTCGCAGTCGCAAACGACAACGACGACCGCGGTAACTCCCGCGGGTGCGATCACCTGGGCACCTGGATTTGGACCGAACGGTGTGGTCGCTTCAGTACAGACGGCGCCAACCGCCGGTGCGACCGAAACAACAACCACGCCGACCGCCGTAGCCGGGGTCCAAACAGCTCCACAGAGCGGCACCGCGGCCAGCGGCGTCTCGAACCTTCCTTCCACGAACACGGGTGACACCAGCGGACTTCTTGGACTTGGCTCGGCGCTCGTGGCTCTCGGAGCCTCGTTCCTTCTTCGCCGACCGACCAAGCCACGGAAGTAGCAAATCGACCACCACAGCAGGAGGGCTCCCGCACCGGGAGCCCTCTTTCGCGTGCGGGGCACACTGTGTGCATCCGTCGCTCGCCCGGAGAGTGACCGAGTGGCACAAGCAGTAGCGACCACCCAGGAAAGCTGGCGACTCAGCTCCGGCAAGGAGATCGACCGATCCCTGGTCGTGATCAACGACCTCGGCGGCGGCTCGCGTTACGAAGTCTTCCGCGCCTGGGACAGGCAGCTCTTCTGCCAGGTGGCAGTGAAGGTCATGCGGCCGAACCGCGTCCATGAGGATCGCGTCATGGACGGATTCGAGCGGGAGATCGGGATCGCGTCACGCTTGCAGCATCCGAACCTGGTACGGCTTCTCCGATGGAACGCGGCACCGCCGCGGCCGTACATGGTCCTCGAATACGTCAGCGCGCAGACGGTCGCGGCCCACCTCGAGAACATCGGCGAGGTGAGCATTCCCGAGGTATGCCTACTCGGGATACGCATGCTTTCCGCGCTCCAGTACATGCATTCGAATCACGTCCTCCACCTCGACGTAAAGCCCGACAACGTGACGATGGGAGATCCGCCGCGCCTCCTCGACTTCTCCCTTGCGCAGGCCTTCTCGGGGCCGGTACGACTGAGGCACACGATGGGGACGGCGGCCTATATGCCACCGGAGCAGTTCATGCACGGCGTGGTCGGTCCAGAGAGCGATCTCTTCGGGCTGACAAGGCGCTCATCTACCCGCAGCTCGTGGAAGACCCCCAACCGCTTCACGACACGATGGATCTGCCACCGATGCTCGAGAGGATCGTGATGAGCTGCCTGGCCCGCGATCCGGCGAGACGGCCACGCACGGCGATCGAGACGGCCGTCGGGCTGCAATCGGTGCTGGAGTCGCTCCGGACCGAGGAGCTTTACGCCTGGCCGAAAGGATTGCGCGTCACATTACCCTGAGCGTGGGTTCTGTGGCCTTGGCAACGTTCGGCCACCGCTGAAAGCGATCGCGCTCGATACTGCATGAACCGCCCTGAGGGAGTGCCGGACCTGGTCTCAGAAACGCCGACCCCGACGCAGCACCAGGAGCGCCGTCTCGTGACGGTGCTTTTCGCCGACTTCGTTGGATTCACCTCGCTTGCGGAGGACCTCGATCCGGAGGAGCTCCAGATGCTCGTCTCAGGCATCTTCGAAGACCTCGCTGAGGAAGCCCTCCGGTACGACGGGACGATCGAGAAGTTCATCGGCGACGCGATCTTCGTGATCTTCGGCGCGCCGATCGCCCACGAGGACGATCCGCAGCGTGCGCTCCGCTGCGCGATCGGGATGCAGAAGGTCTTCGCCGAGCACGCCGCGCGGGTCAAGGCGCAGCTCGGGATCGAGCTCGGCCTGCGGATCGGTATCCACAGCGGCATGGTGGTCGCGGGGGCGGTGCGCGCTCCCGCCGAGTACGGGGTCATGGGCGACACGGTGAACACCGCGTCGCGGCTTCAACAGGCCGCGGCACCGGGCGAGATCTACGTCACCCAGGCGACCTTCCGGCTCACGAACCGGGAGTTCAGCTTCCGCGAGGTCGGTCCGATCGAGATGAAGGGCAAGGACCGGCCGATCCTGGCGTATGCGCTCAGCGGAGAGCGCACCACGCCGAGGACGTCGATCGATATCCAAGCTCCCCTCGTCGGCCGATGGATGGAGCTGTCTCGCCTCGACCTCGCGTTCCAGTCCGCGCGCGTCGGCCGCACCGAGGTCGTGCTCATCGCGGGCGAGCCGGGCATCGGAAAAAGCCGTCTTCTTACCGAATTCATCGGGCTCGCGACCTCCGCCGAGGACGGCGTGCGGAGCGATGCGCCGCGGGTCCTCCGCTGGACGTTCTCGCGCGTGAACCAGCGCAGCTACGCGGGGTTTATCGAGCCGCTACTTGTCGAGCTACGGATCGATCCGAATGACCCGGAAGCTTCCGCGAAGCTGCCCGACAAGCTCCGCGAGTTGAACTTCGCCAATCCGGAGCTGGTCGCGCCCACCCTGGCGCAGTTCTTTCACTTCGCGGGAGCGACCGAGCCGCCGAGCGACTCGGAAGAGTGGAAGCGCTCGATGTTCATCAGCGTCTACGACGTCATCGCGTCGCTCGCGCGAGAACGTCCGCTCCTCTACGTTCTCGAGGATCTGCACTTCGCGGACTCCGCCTCGCTGGAGCTTCTCTGGTTCGTGGCGTCCAGGGCCTCGCGGGTGCCAATCCTCCTGCTTCTTGCGCAGCGGGCCGGGCCTGGATCACCAGAGCCGCGCCCGGTGCGGACGAACTTCAGCCAGCTGGTCCTGGAGCCGCTGTCGGACGAGGAGGCCGCTCGGATCATCGACGCGACGTTCGACTGGATACCCGACGAGCTTCGCAACAAGATCGTCGCGCGCGCGGGAGGAAACCCGTTCTTCGTCGAAGAATCGATCCGCTCGCTGGTCGAGTCAGGCGCCGTCGCGAAAGACGAGAAGGGCGAATGGCAGCTGCGCGAGCGGCCCGCAGCGCTCGAGGTGCCGGCGACCCTACATGGCGTCGTCGCCGCGCGCATCGATCGGCTGGCGCCGACGGCAAAGGAGACGATCCAGCTCGCCTCGGTGATCGGACAGCGCTTCGGCGACCGCGTTCTCCGTGAGGC
>VBEU01000146.1 GCA_005883775.1 Chloroflexota bacterium
GTCCCGGCAAAGGCCGACAACAGGTCCGCCTGTCGTTCGATCTGCGTCGCGCCGTTCTGCTGCGTCTCCTGGAGCGCCTTGAGGCGAGAGGTCACCATCGCCTCGAGTCCCGTCCAGACGGCAGGCGCCGCGAACCCGATCGCGACCGCCAGCGAGAGCGTGTCCAGACGTGGTGCCACCGCCGCGAGCGTCGTCCCGATTTGTGAGACATCCTTTGGCACGTTCAGGAGGATCAGCGCGACGGGTGCCGCCAGTGCGCTCGTCGCGATGCGCCCGAGGAAGCCCAGGTCGATTTGGGGCCCGACAGGGTCGCCGAAGCCTGACGCGTTTGGTTTGGCGGGGTCCGCAGGCTTTGCCGACACCGTCGACGGGAGCTCCATCGTCCAGCGGCTCTTGATGAGCTCGAGGACGAAACCACCGATTGCGCCGGCGATGAATGCCGGAACCCACACGAGGAGCGAGTCGACGGGCTCGCCCATGCCGAAGGCATCGAGAACCCGAAGAGCGATCGGAACGATGAGGATCGCGACGATTCCGAAGGCCCATGGGGCCGCGGATTTTGTCGCCCAGTGCTCGAGCGCGTGCGCGGCACTACCTACGTTGCTCGCCAACCCAATCTCCCTCGGGGCGGCCCGAGGCCACCCGAACGATGTCGCGGCCGAGCCTACTCGCCGAAAAAAATGCAACCTCCAAGGCCCGTGGTGGCCCGGCCTCGGCGGAGGAGCGCGAACATCTCGCGTTAGGCGGGTTGCGGGGCAGGCTGGCAGCTCGGGCAGTAGTAGCTCTTGCGGAACTCGTTCGGGTGGAATCCGACGTCGATCGCCGTCCCGCACTCGTAACACGGAAGCCCGCGACGCTCCTGCACCGAACGCAGCTGCCGGCGATCGAGCACAAAGCGCGAGCGCCGCGGCCCACCCTCGCGATTGCGCCGCAGCAGCTCGCGTGCGGCGAGGACGATCCGGCGCAGCTCGCCGTCATCGAGCTCGCCGATCTTCGTCCAGGGCCATGTGCGGGTGATGAAGAGCGTCTCGTTCTTGATCTCGTTCCCGATGCCCGACAGGGTGCGCTGGTCGAGGAACGCGGTGGCGATGTCGCGCTCGGGTTGCGCACGCAGGCGGCGCAGGCCTTCCTCGAGATCGAAGTCGTCGGCGATCACATCCGGGCCGAGCTCCGGTAGCACCGGGTGAAGGGCTATCTCGCGCACGGTCATGAGCTCGACGACGGGCGGCGTTTCGCACGGCGCGACGTATTCATCAGTGCGGATGACGACGCGCGCCTTCGACGGCGCGAACCACCAGCGCTGCCCCGGACGGTAGACATGCCACTGCCCCTGCATCCGCATGTGCGTATGAAGGACGACGTCCTCGCCGTCGGTGGTGAATGTGATCAGGAGGTGCTTACCGTTCGACTCGACGGCCTTGACCGTGCCGCCGACCACCTGGCGACGCGCGGCGGCCGGCGTGACTTTCGGCGCGACGAGCTCGAAGCCCGTCACGACGCGCCCGGCAAGCGCGCGTCGCAGGACGGTCGCGGTGCGGAAGATCGTGTCGCCTTCGGGCATCGCGCGGTCAGGCGCGCGCGACGCGCCGGAGATAACCGCGCGGCGTCCGCGCGAAGCCGGCCTCGCGCAGCGCGTCCGCGACGGGCGACTCGTCAACGGGAGCGCCGTCGACCGACTGGATGAAGAGAGTTGTCCTGCGATCGGGCCCGACCTCCGCCGCCAGCGCGGCCGCGAGCGCCTTCCGCGTTGGCTCGGCGTCGGCCTCGTCCGCGACGAACGTGAGGAGCTGCTCCTCGCCGCGACCGAGCCACCCGGCGAGCCGACCATCAACGAGGACGACCAATGCGCCGGCGGTGCGCATCGGCTTGCGGCCTTCCGCCCGCTCGGGCCACGAAAGCGCCGCGCCATATTGGTTGGCCGGGTCCGTCGCCGCGAGGACGACGGCGTGTGGCTCTTCGGTCCGCTCGCGGGCGGTGCGGAGCCGATCGACAGCACCGGGCAGCGCGAACTGCGCTGCGCCGAGGCCCGCCACGAAGTAGCCGCGCCGGATGCGCCCCGCGTCCTCCATCGCTTTCAAGATCCCGTAGGCCGCGGCGAAGCCGCCGCCGATGCCTTCGGAACGCACGACCTCGCGTGTGAGGACGCCGTGCCGCTCGAGCAGCTGGCGGATCTGGGCTGTCGCGCGCTCGGTCGTCGTCACCGGCGCGTCGCCCGCCGCGTCGGTCAGGGACCAGCGTCCGGCGACGTCGTCGCGCACGGTGAAGCGCTCGAGGCTGCGGACGTGCATCGCGCGGCCGACCGAATTGTTCCGGCGCGAACGGCGCAGCGGAGCGAGGAGCGCGCGCACCGCGTGGAAGCTGTCGTTCGTGACCTCACCCGCCCAGACAAGATCCCAGAGCGCGTCGCCAAGCTCGGGCGCGAAGCCGCCGCGCGCCGCCACGAGAAGCTGCGGAAAGAATGACGCGCCTCGTGCCTGCAGGACCTCGCGCAAACGATCGTGTATGGGTCGGTCGGGTCGTGTTTCCGGTGTGGGGCGGAGTAGCGAGAAGTGCTCGGCCAGGAAAAGCGCGACCCGACCGTCCTTCGGGCCGAGCGCGCCACCGCCCATCCACATGACCGCGCCGGAGCCAAGGAGCGCATCGAGGTCGCGTGGATCGTATTTCGCCACGCGGGCCGGCAGGATGCGCGTCTCGAGATCCGACGCCGGCACGAATGCGCCCTCGAGCTTTGCGATCGCGTCGAGGAGCGCGGCCTGTCCGCGCTCGCGTGAATCGATGCCGTGCCAGGCGATCGCGAATCGACCGAGCGCATCCTGCTCGACCGGTTCGACCTCACGGCGAAGGCGCGCAAGCGATCGTCCGCGAAGCGTGCGCAGAACCCCCGTGTCGACCCATTCGGACCCGGATTGGCCCGGACGGAACTGCCCCTCCACGACCGTCCCGGCCTCGGCGAGCCGGCGAAGCGCCGCGACGACGGGCGCCTCCGCGAGACCGAATCGCCGTCCCGGGTCGCCCGCGAGGAACGGGCCGTGGGTGCGCGCGTACCGCCGTAACAGCGAGACGAGCGGATCGACGTCATCGGTCGTCAGGAACGCGGCGGGAAGCCCGAGCGGCAGGCCGATGCCGAGCGCGTCGCGGTAGCGGCCGGCGTCTTCGGCCGCGATGAAGCGCCGCTCGCCGGCGATACGAACGTCGAGGACGCGCCGCTCGCTGACGAGCCGCGAGATCCAGTCGTCCACGGCCTCGGGTTCGGCGCTCCGAGCGCCGATCTCTTCCGCGCTCAGGTCGCCGAGCCGAAGGAGCATCTCGTGGACACCGTCGGCATGACGCGCGGCCCGCTCGCGAACGAGGTGCTGGAGCGAAAGCTCGAGATCCGCGATCGCGTCCTGGTCGAGGAGCTCGCGAAGCTCCACCTCGCCGAGCAGCGCGCGAAGCTGCGAGGGATCGACGGTGAGCGCCTGGGCTCGCAGCTCGGCGAGCGGCGCGTCCCCTTCGTACATGAAGTTCGCGACGTAGTTGAAGAGCAGCGATGCCGCGAACGGCGACGGCGCTCTTGTATCGACGGTCACGACGCGAAGCTTGCGCGACCGGATCGCGGCGAGCAGCTCGGTGAGGCCGGGCATGTCAAATACGTCCTGCAGGATCTCGCGATACGTCTCGAGGACCATCGGGAACGACTCGTAGCGGCTCGCGACGGCGAGGAGATCGCCGGCGCGCTTGCGTTGCTGCCACAGCGGCGCGCGCTGTCCGGGACGCCGCCGCGGCAGGAGCAACGCGCGCGCCGAGTTCTCGCGGAAGCGCGCCGCGAAAAGTGCGGTCGTCGGAGCGCCCAGATTCGCCGCCCGCGCTCCGCCACCCCCCACCGCAAGCGACGCCTGAACGAGATCGCTCACGGTGTCCGCGTCGGGCAGCAGCAGCTCGACGGGCGGCGGCTGGTCGGTACCGGGGAAGCGCACGACGATGCCGTCGTTCGTCCAGAGGATGTCGGGCTCGTCACCGTTCCGCTCGCGGACCATCGCGCCGATCGCCATCGCCCACGGTGCGTGCACGCGCGCGCCGAAGTGGCTGAGGATGCACACGCGCCAATCGCCCATGTCGTCGAGGTAGCGCTCGATAACGATCGTGTGGTCGTCAGGCACTGTCCCGGTCGCCGCCTCCTGGTCGCCGAGGTATTGCAGGAGATTGCGCGCGGCACCCTCGGCCAGGGCGTGTTTGGTCACGAGCTCTTTCGTCGCCTCCTCCGGTGGGAGGGATCGCATGCGCCGCGCAAGCGCTCCGATCGCGCGACCGAACTCGAGCGGACGGCCGACGTTCTCGCCGTGCCAGAACGGCATGCGCCCGGGCACGCCGGGCGCGGGGGAAACGAGCACGCGATCCTGTGTGATCTCCTCGACCCGCCAACTTGAGGCGCCGAGGAGGAAGACATCGCCTTCTTTCGTCTCGAAGACCATTTCCTCGTCAAGCTCGCCCACACGGCCCTTGCCCTTCTCGGCGCCGGCGAGGAACACGCCGTATAGGCCGCGATCCGGGATCGTCCCGCCATTCGAGATCGCGACGACCTTCGACCCCTCGCGCGAGCGCACAACACCGGCGGTCCGATCCCAAACGATGCGCGGCCGCAGCTCGGCGAACTCGTCTGACGGATAGCGACCCGCCAGCATGTCAAGCACTCCTTCGAAGGCGCTGCGCGGCAGCTCGGCAAACGGCGCGGCTTGGCGAACCACGCGCTCGAGATCGTCCACGCCCCAGTCGTCCATCGCCGTCATGGCGACGATCTGCTGGGCAATGATGTCGAGAGGGTTCCTCGGGTAGCGCAGCGGCTCGACCGCGCCCGCGAACATCCCCTCGGTGATCGCGGCGCTCGCGAGCAGATCGCCGCGGTACTTCGGGATGATCACGCCGGTCGACGGCTCGTCGATGCGGTGACCGGCTCGCCCGATGCGCTGCATGCCGCTCGCGACCGACGGCGGCGACTCGACCTGGATCACCAGATCGATCGCGCCCATGTCGATGCCGAGCTCGAGCGAGCTCGTGGCGACGAGGGCCGGCAGGCGGCCGGACTTGAGGTCATCCTCGATGCGCAGGCGCTGCTCGCGCGCGATCGAGCCGTGATGCGCGTGGACGAGCTCCTCGCCGGCGAGCTCGTTAAGCGCGCCCGCTAGGCGCTCCGCGAGACGGCGCGAGTTCACGAAGATGAGCGTCGAGCGGTGCGAACGGATGAGCTCGAGGATCTGTGGGTGGATCGCGGGCCAGATCGACGAGCGTTGGACCGCGGTGACCGGACCGGTCGGGATCTCGGCAGGCTCGCCCAGGCGCGCCATGTCCTCGACCGGAACCTCGACCCGGAGCTCGAGCGTTTTCTTTCGGCCGGCGTCGAGCACGCGCACCGGACGTGGCACGCCGTCGTCGAGGCCGCCGAGGAACCGCGCGATCTCGTCGAGAGGACGCTGCGTCGCGGAGAGGCCCACCCGCCGCAGCGGTGGAGCGCCGCGCCCGCGTAGCTCCTCGAGTCTCTCCAGCGTGAGCGCGAGGTGCGATCCGCGCTTCGACGGCACGACCGCGTGGATCTCGTCGACGATCACGCTCTCGACCGTGCGGAGCGCGTCCCGCGCGAGGCTCGTGAGGATCAGGTAGAGCGATTCAGGCGTGGTGATGAGGATGTCGGCGGGCTCGCGCTGGTAGCGCGCTCGCTCACGCG
>VBEU01000147.1 GCA_005883775.1 Chloroflexota bacterium
CCAGAACTGGACCCTGCGCCTCTAGCGGCGCCCTCGAGCTCCTCCGCCGAGCACTCCGATGTCCACGAGGAACCCGACGGCGATCACGAGAAGGCCGACGCCATTTGCCCCGCCGAGTTCGTTCTGCGCGATCGCCCACGCGATCGTCGTCCACGGAAGGAACACGAAACCGAGAAGGGGAAGGAGCAACCCGTCGAAGGCGCGGCTCAGGTAGTTCGTGAAGAGCCACAGAAGGAAGATGACCAAGCGCGGCCCAAGGAACGCCAGCAGTGCCAGGACGCAACACATCGGTGCCGCATGGTGTCACAAGCGGGGAAGCGAAGCGTGACACCATTGAGGCGTGCAGGTGATCGAGCGAGCGCGCCTCATTCCCGGCGCGCAGGTCAGCGATGCTCGGGCAGCCGAGCGCTCGCCAGGAGCCGGCGAGGGCAAGGTGATCCGCGGGAAGGCCCTCATCTTCTGGGATCCCAAGGTCCCGGGGAGGAAGCTCGACGCCATCGACACGGACCAGATCACGCCGGCCGACGACTGCGTCTCGGAGAGCCTCGATACGCTCGACGCGCGGTGGAAGGCGGGCTCGTTTCGCTACCTCATGCCGAACTTCCGCGAACGCGTTCACCGCGGCGAGACCTTCGTCATCGCCGGCGACCGCTTCGCGATCGGGAGCTCCCGCGAAATGAGCCCCGCCGGCCTCAAGGGCGTCGCCGATGAAGCCGGAGTCGAGATGGTCATCGTCTGCGGCGCGGCGATGGGCGACATCTTCCGCCGCAACGCGCTCAACCTCGGACTCACCGTGATCCAGAGCCGCGAGGCCGTCGAGGACGCGCAAGAAGGCGACGCGCTCTCGTTCGATTCCAAAACGAGAAAGCTGACAAACGAGACCCGCGGCAAGACGTACGAGCCGGCGGCCCTCTCGCCGCAGGAGGAAGAGATCCGCCGCTCCGGCGGGATCATCAAGATCGGCCGCCGCGAGTTCGCTGATTCGGTGCGGCGCGCGCCGGAGATCACATGGCCGGACGCCGCCACTGCGCGCAGGCTCACATCGACGGAGCAGATCCTTTGGGCGCATCGGGTCGACAAGGACGCCGAGGTGCGGCCCGGCGCGACGCTCCGCGTGTACGCCGACCTTTTACCCGCCTCGGATGGGACCGCGCCCTTCTCGATCCACACGTTCAACGAGATCACCGGCGGCGACACGATCCGCCCGCGCCAGATCGCGATCGCGAACGACCACTTCGTCTTCAACCATCGCGAGGCCGACGACAAGCAGACCGGCATCGGCCGCGAGTTCGCTGAGCGACACGGGATAGGGTCGCCGTACTACGCCACGCCGGGCGACGGGATCTTCCACTTCTACTTCCCCGAGCAGAAGCTTGTCCTTCCGGGAGCGCTCATCCCCGGCGCGGATTCGCACAGCCGCGCGTACGGCGCGTATGGCGCGCTCGGGTACGGCGTGGGCTCGACCACGCTTGGGTTCGGCTGGGCGACGGGCTACGTGTACTTCACCGTCGCGAAGCAGCGCCGCGTGGTGTTCGCGGGAAAGCTCCAGCCGTGGGTGAGCGGCAAGGACGTTGTCCTCGCGCTCCTCGCGCGATGGGGGCAGAAGCAGTCGCAGGGCATGAGCGTCGAGTTCGTCGACGGCGGCAAGCAGCTGCCGATGAGCTACCGCAACACGATCGCGAACATGATGGCCGAGGGCGAAGCGCTGAACGGCATCTTCGCGCCGGACGAGCTCACCTACGCGTGGTATCGCGAGAAGGGCGCCACGGACCTTCCCTACCCGCGATTCGCGCCGGGCGTGGACGCGCGATACGAGATCGACGAGACGCTCGATCTCTCCGAGGTCGTCCCACTCATCGCGAAACCGTTCAGTCCGGCAAACGCGTTCCCGGCGACGGAGGTCGCGCGCGAGCGCCTGAGCTTCGACAAGGCGTTTATCGGCTCGTGCACGAACGGTGGATACGGCGATCTGCTCGAGGCGGCCCTCGTTCTGCGCGCGGCGCGCGCGAAGGGAACGTCCCGCGCGGTCAAGGAGTTCGTCGTCTTCCCCGGCTCGGGCGGCGTGAAGCGCGATATCGAGAAGACGGATCCGCGACTCGGCGGCGAGTCGATCGCCGACGTCTTCCGCGCCGCCGGCGCCGAGATCCGGGAGTCCTGGTGCGGGCCGTGTTTCGGTCAGGGCCCCGACGCCCTGCGGAAGGGCGAGAGCGCGATCACCTCCTTCAACCGCAACTGGACAAACCGCATGGGCGTCGGCGGCCTGGGGTACCTCGCGAGCCCCGCGGTCGTCGCGTCGTCCGCCCTGCTCGGCTACATGGCTCGTTCCGTTCACCAGCCATGGGGAAGAACGCAAGTAACGGAGACGGTCTTGTCGACTATCTGGTGCGCGTCATGTTCCTCACGGTCATCCTGATCGTCGCGCT
The DNA here is from genome assembly GCA_005883775.1 of Chloroflexota bacterium. Lineage (GTDB taxonomy): Bacteria > Chloroflexota > Limnocylindria > P2-11E > P2-11E > 3-1-20CM-2-70-9. The sequence goes on from VBEU01000147.1 coordinate 2,424, forward strand.
CGCGGTGCTCGGGAACCAGGTCGCCACCGTCCTTCATCACCTGTAGCGGCCGACCTGTCGAGCGTCCGACCGTTCGGCACGGCGCGTGCGGTTCCGTCACGCGTGGAAGAAAGACCGCCACGCGTCGATCCCGACGCGACCGCGCAGCTCGAGCGGCCGCCGGCCGAAGCGAACGCGGCGCCGGCACCCTCACGTCCCGCCGCGGTGCGGCGGCCGGCGGACCGCTGGTCGACCGTCTTCACGGTCTTCGCGGCGGTCGCCCTCGTCGCGCTGCTCCTTCTTGGCGCCGCCGTGATCTCGTCGCAGCAGGTCGCGGCACCATCCGCGAGCCCATCGTCATCACCCTCGCCTTCCTCAAGCGCATCGCCGTCCACCTCGATCACGCCGATTCCGCGCACCAACGCGCCAAGCGTCACACCGATCCCGCTGACGCCGGTTCCGACGCAGACGCTCCCGCTCACGCCGGTCCCGACCGTCGCGCCATCGGTACCGCTGACGCCCGTTCCGACGCGGACCTAGCTAACGGCGGCGGCTGTCGTTGGGCGGATTGGGGGCGACCGCGTCGCCACCCTTCTTGCTGATGAGATGGAGGCGATCGGTGTGCTCCTCGAGCTCCGCGGGTGTCTTGAAGCTCTGACCGCACTCCCGGCACTTGAGATCCAACATGTTCGGCGGTCGCTGCAGAGTGGATGCCGCGTGAGTCATTTGCCTCGCAACGCCGCGACGACAGGGCCGAAGGCTCTCATGGCCCTTCCCGGAAGCGCGATGTAGCTGATCCCCAGGCGCTCGCGCTGGCGGAGGAGATCCTCGACGAGCGACGAGCGCGAGCCGTACATCAGGAACGGTGACTCAGCAACGGCGGTGACGGCCGATTTGAGGCGGGCGGTGAGCGCGCCGACGATCGACCGCGCGGCATCGGTCACAGCGGCGTCGAAGACGATCACGTTGAGCTCGAGCTCGGAGAAGCGCGGCGCCCGGCGGAGCATCGCGATCCGCTTCTCGACGGATTCGGTCGCGAGCGAGCGAAGGGTCGACACGCCTATCGGATCGAGCGCCGGCACGAGTGCGACGATCTGGGCCTCGCGGGCCGCGATCCGGAGCATGCGCGGGCCGTTCGCGCCGATCATGAGTGGGGGGTGCGGACGCTGCGTCGGTCGTGGCCGGACCATCGCGTCGCGGACGCGGTAGTGCGGCCCTTCGTGCGTCACCTTCTCCTCCGTCCAGAGGCGTTTGATCAGAGCGACCGCTTCTTCCATCCGATCGACGCGAACCTTCGCGGTGTCGTAGGGCATACCGAGCTGCTGGTAGTCGCGCTTGTTCCAGCCGGCGCCAATCCCGAACTCGAGGCGACCGCCCGAAAGCAGGTCGAGCGTCGTCGCCTCTTTGGCCAGCATCACGGGATTCCGGTAATCGTTCGCGAACACGAAGCTACCGACACGCAGTGTCGTCGTCGCGTCGGCGATCGCGGTCAGCGCCGCGACCGGCGCGAGCTGATCGGTGATGTGATCGGGCATGAGGAGGGTGTCGTAACCAAGTCCCTCGGCGCGGCGCGCGACCTCCCGCCAGTGTTCTGCGTCCCGGCCACGCTCGGCATTGGCGGCGAAGCGAAACGGGCGCACGACCCGACGCTATCGCACTATCGCTAGCGGACGCGAGGCAGCCACTCCGCGCGCTTGGCCTCGAATGCCGCGATGTCACTCTCGTGGCGCAGCGTGAGCGCAATATCGTCGAGGCCCTCAAGCAGGTACGTCTGAAAGAAGTCCGCGAGCGCGAATGGCGCCTCCAATCCGGGTGCGGCAACCGTCCGCTGCGCGACGTCGACCGTGATGGTGGTGCCGGCATCCGCCTTGACGGCGGCGAGCAGCCGCGACACGGCATCGGACTCGAGCTCGACCGGGACGAGGCCGTTCTTGATCGCGTTGCTTTTGAAGATATCGGCGATCGTCGGCGCAATGACGGCGCGAAACCCAGACTCGCGAAGCGCCCAGACCGCGTGCTCACGCGACGACCCGCAGCCAAAGTTCGCGCCGGCGATCAGGATCTTGGCCCCGCGATAGCGGTCGTCGTTGAGCACGAACGACGGATCCTTACGCCACGCCTCGAAGAGGCCGAGCGCGTAGCCGGTGCGCTCGATCCGCTTCAACCAGTGGCTCGGGATGATCTGGTCGGTGTCGACATTGGCGCGCTCGAGCGGGAGCGCTCGACCGGTGACGATGCGGGTCGGCTCCATCTACAGGTCCGCCGGCAGCGCGAAGTGTCCGGCGATCGCGGTCGCGGCCGCGACAGTGGGCGAAACGAGATGCGTGCGTCCGCCGGGGCCCTGCCGGCCTTCGAAGTTGCGATTCGACGTCGAAGCGCAGCGCTCGCCGGGCCGGAGCACGTCCGGGTTCATGCCGAGGCACATCGAGCAGCCCGCGTCGCGCCACTCGAAACCCGCGTCACGGAAGATGCGGTCGAGACCCTCGCGCTCCGCGTCCGCTTTCACGCGCATCGATCCGGGCACGACGAGCGCGCGCAGGCCGGAGCGGACCTTGCGGCCACGAACGACCTCGCTCGCGAGGCGCAGGTCCTCGAGTCGGGCATTCGTGCACGAGCCGATGAACACGGCATCCACCACGATCTCGCGCACCGGCGTCCCTGGGACCAGCTCCTGGTAACGCAGCGCGCGGCGCGCGCTCTCGCGCGCGTCCGCCGGAAGGCGGTCGGGGTCGGGCACCGCGCCGTCGATCGTCACCGACTGCGCGGGATTCGTGCCCCACGTGACGTACGGACGGAGCGTGCTCGCATCGATCGTGATCTCACGATCGAAGCTCGCGCCGGCGTCGGTCGCGAGCGATCGCCAATCGTCGAGAGCGTTTTCCCAGAGCGCGCCCTTCGGCGCGAACGGCCGGCCCTCGAGCCAGGCGAACGTGACGTCGTCGGGCGCGACCATACCCGCGCGGGCGCCTGCCTCGATCGACATATTGCAGATCGTGAGGCGGCCCTCTATCGAGAGCGCGCGGATCGCGGTACCGCGGTACTCGATCACCTTGCCGGTCCCCCCGGCTGTCCCGATCCGCGCGATGATGCCGAGGATCACGTCCTTCGCCGCGCAATCCGCCGGCAGCACGCCCTCCACGGTGACCGCCATCGTGCCCGGCTTCGTCTGCACGATCGTCTGCGTCGCGAGCACGTGCTCGATCTCGCTCGTACCGATGCCCCAGGCGAGCGCACCGAGGGCGCCGTGCGTCGAGGTGTGGCTATCGCCGCAGACGATCGTCATGCCAGGTTGCGTGAGACCAAGCTGCGGCGAGATGACGTGCACGATGCCCTGGTTCGGATCGCCGGTCGGGTAGCAGCGGACGCCGAACTCGCGCGCGTTGCGCGCCATCGCCTCGATCTGGCGCGCGGAGATGTCCTCGGCCGGCTCGTCGTTCGTGGGAACGTTGTGGTCCATCGTCGCGAGCGTGAGGTCGGGCCTGCGGACACGCCGCTTCGAAAGACGCAGGCCCTCGAAGGCCTGCGGGCTCGTCACCTCGTGCACCAGGTGCAGATCGACATACAGAAGGTCGGGCTCTCCCCCGGCGCGCCGGACGACGTGCCGCTCCCAGACCTTCTCGCTGAGGGTGCTGCTCATGCGAAAAGTATCGTCGCTACGCGAGGCGATCGAATGCCCGGCGAAGCCGCCGCACGCCTTCGTCGATGCGATCCGGGGTCGGCGCGCTTATCGAAAATCGCAGCGCGCTTCTGTGATCGGCATCGATCGCGAAGGCGTCGCCCGGAACGAACGCGACCCCCTCCTGCAGCGCGACGTCGAGCAACGCCCGCGCACTCACGTGCCGCGGCAGGCGCACCCAGAAGTAAAAGCCGCCCTTGGGATCGTTCCAGGCGATGCCCGTCCCGGCAAGCTCGCGGGCGAGCGCGGCGCGACCTCGGTCCTGCTTCTCGCGGTAGAGCTGGCGCAGCCGTCCGATGTGCGCTTCGGCTCCACCGCGCCGGTGAAACTCCAGAACGATCCGCTGCGCGAGCGTGCCGGTGCTCGAGTCCATCGTCTGCTTCGCTCTCGACATGCGCGCGATGACATCCGGATCGGCGATGACCCAACCGACGCGGAGGCCCGGCAGGAAGGTCTTCGAGAACGTCCCGATAGACACGACCTCGGCGCCACCGAGCGCAGCGAGCGGGGGCAGATCCTCGCCGCGAAAGCGCAGCGCACCGTACGGATCGTCCTCGACCACGACCGCTTCGTGGCTCGCAGCGAGCGCGAGGAGCGCCTCGCGGCGCTCGAGAGAGAGCGTCTCGCCGGTGGGATTCTGGAAGTTCGGGACGACGAAGAACATGCGTGGCCGCACCCCGAGCTTTCGGATGCGGCGCGACGCTTCCGCGACGTCGAGGCCGTCCGCGTCCACGGGCACCTCGAGGACGCGGGCGCCGTGGTTGCGGAACGCTGAAAGCGCGTTCGCGAAGGCGGGAGACTCGGCGACGACGACATCGCCCGGACGGAGGTAGACGCGGCACGCCAGGTCGATCGCCTGGAGCGCGCCGGCG
>VBEU01000148.1 GCA_005883775.1 Chloroflexota bacterium
AAAGGCGGGGAGGGTGCGGTGAGCGCGCGACCCCGAGCCCGGGACAGGACCCGCAGCCGCGGCTCACATGTCTTACGGCGTGATGAAAAGTTGGGTGACCATGCGGCCGTAAGCGCCGGCGCTGATCACACCGATGCCGATTCGAGTGAACTCGGGTCTGAGGATGTTTTCTCTATGTCCTGGAGACTCCATCAGAGCGCGATGAGCGACGGCAACGGATTGGGCGTAAGCCAGATTTTCACCGGCCCTCGAGTATGTAATTCTCGCCGCCTTCAGTCTGTCGAACGGCGACCCGCTTACGGGTGATTCGTGGCTGAAGTACTTCAACGTGAACATCTCCTGGGAATGCGACCGTGCGACCGGCACGAGGCGCTCGTCCAATACAAGCGCGTCAATCCCGCGCTGCGTCCGCTCCTCGTTGACGAGATCGAAGAGCTGGCGCTCCGCGACCGGATCGGGGGCGAGCTCGATGCCATCGGGAAGATCGAGGCGCTCGGTCTGGTCCTCGCCGATCCGGGTGACGAGGATCGGGGAGCCACCGAGCTGCCCGATGAACGACTCGATCTGCGGTTGGAAGGCGACGATCTCGGCGTTCACGAAGCGGCCGGTCCGGCTCGCTTCGACCGCGGCCTTCACGTCGCTGCCGATCGGAAGGGCCTCGATCGCCAGGATCGCCACCGCAACGATGAAGAGCGAGCGGACCGCTGCTGGGAGCGTCCCAAGGATTCGATCGGCGATCCCAAGAGGGCTTCGACGGACGAGCGCGACGATCGGCCGGATCGCGAGATGGCCAGCGGCAGAGAAGAGGGCCTCTGCCACGACGATGGTCACGACGAATCCGATCGTCGCAGCGACCGGTTTTGGCCGACCCGTGAGCGTCTCGACGAGCGCCGTCGCCGGGCCCGCGAACGCGAGCGCGGCAGCGACCGCGAGAACCCACGATGCGAGGCTGTAGGTGGTCGCGACGAACCCCGTTCGGTACCCGGACCAAGTCGTCACGACGATGAGCGCGAGGACGGCAGCGTCGACGGGGTTGAGGCCCGGGTCGCTCACTCGCCGCGATGCTAGCGGCGAGCGGCTGACGCCTTATGCGCTAATACGTTTTTGACCGATCCAACCGGAGCCGCCGCTCCGCAGTGTGCGGGCGGCGGCTCGACTTACCAGCTGGTCTTCCGACCCAGGCGCTATTTGGAACAGATCGCGTAAATCGTCCAGCCCGGGTCGCTGACATTAAGGCTGACCGTCCACTGGTTCGACGCATTCGGGTAGCTCTCGATCGTGTACTGACCGTTGCCGCCGCCGCCGATCCCGGTGTATCCGCCGGTGACGACGTTCGGATTCGCAGCCGGACAGCTCTGCGTCGCGGATGTCCCCGACACCGACGAGCTCACGATCGTGAGCATCCCCGTGAGCGAACTTGGGCCGGTTGCACCTTGTGGACCCTGAGAACCTGCGGGACCCTGCGGGCCCGGGATTCCCTGCGGACCTTGCGCGCCTGGCGTGCCGGGATCGCCCTGTGGGCCTGGCGGGCCCATCGGACCCGGAATTCCCTGCGCACCTTGCGGGCCGACCGCGCCGGGGTCGCCCTGAGGACCCTGCGGACCTTGAGGTCCCGCTGGACCTGGGATTCCCTGCGGACCCTGGGCGCCGGGGGTGCCGGGGTCGCCCTGAGGACCTTGCGGTCCCATCGGGCCAGGAAGTCCTTGCGGACCCTGCGGACCGACCGCTCCGGGCGTGCCGGGATCGCCTTGCGGACCTGGCGCGCCCATCGGACCGGGGACTCCCTGCGGACCTTGCGCCCCGGGTGTTCCGGGCGTACCGGGATCGCCCTGCGGACCTGGCGGACCAGCCGGACCGGGAGCGCCGGGTGCGCCTGTTGCTCCCATCGGACCAGCGGGTCCCATTGGACCTGGCGGACCTGCGGGACCTGGGCCGCCGGGTGCGCCTGTTGCTCCCATCGGACCAGCGGGTCCCATCGGGCCTGGCGGACCAGCGGGACCTGGGACGCCCGGTGCGCCTGTTGCTCCCATCGGACCAGCGGGTCCCATCGGACCTGGCGGACCTGCGGGCCCTGGAGGACCGGGAGGACCAGCGGGACCTGGAGGACCAGCGGGGCCGGTGGGACCTGTGGGGCCGACGTTGCCGTTATCGCCCTTATCGCCCTTATCGCCTTTGTCGCCCTTGTCCCCGTTGTTGCCCTGAGCTCCCTGGTTGCCCTGGGCACCCTGGGGTCCGGCCGGACCGACGGCACCAGCCGGACCAACCGGGCCTGCCAAACCCGGCACTCCCATCTGGTTCCAACTGAGATGGACCTCGGTGACCTTGCAACCAAGCGGGTCGTGAACGATCCGTAGGGCTCCGGTGGTGCCGTCGTAACAGCCGTCGATGACGCCTGTGTCCGCGGCTGCCGGACCACCTTGCAATGCGAGAAGGAGCGTGACGATCGTCCCGTAGCGTGGAAGTCTCTTCATCCCTATGCCACCTTTCGGGCGCCTCGACGCCCGTCCATGTGGCCGACGGTGATCCGCGGTTATTGAGATTCCGTTTGCACGACCATTACTTAACGGTGAACGAGCGCCGCACGCGCGCCACCGCCTCCGGCGTTCCTTCGGCGATGACCTCGCCGCCCGCCTTTCCGCCCTCGGGACCGAGATCGATGACGTGGTCGGCGGTCTTGACCACGTCGAGGTTGTGCTCGATCACGACGACGGTGTTGCCTGCATCCACGAGGCGGTGCAGGACCTCGAGGAGACGCTCGACGTCGGCGAAGTGAAGACCCGTCGTCGGCTCGTCGAGGATGTAGAGCGTTCGCCCGGTGGCGCGCCGGCTCAGCTCCGTCGCCAGCTTGATGCGCTGCGCTTCGCCGCCTGAGAGCGTCGTCGCCGCCTGGCCGAGATGGATGTAGCCAAGACCGACGTCGTTCAGGGTGCGCAGCTTTGTTTCCGCGATCGGGACGTTCTTGAAGAATTCGAGCGCCTCCTCGACCGTCATCTCGAGGACGTCGGCAATGGACTTTCCCTTGTAGTGGATCTCGAGCGCTTCCCGGTTGTAGCGCTTGCCGCCGCACACCTCGCACGGGACGTACACATCGGGGAGGAACTGCATCTCGATCTTGATGATCCCGTCGCCGGCGCAGGCTTCGCACCGCCCGCCCTTCACGTTGAACGAGAAGCGACCCGCGGTGTACCCGCGCAGACGCGCCTCAGGCACCGCAGCGAAGAGCTCGCGGATCGGCGTAAAAAGCCCGGTGTACGTCGCGGGGTTCGAGCGCGGCGTTCGCCCGATCGGCGATTGGTCGATGTCAATGACCTTGTCGATGTACTCGACGCCCTCGATCCGGTCGTGCGCTCCCGGCCGCTCCTTGGCGCGCGAGATGATCTGCGCGAGCCGGCGATAAAGGATCTCGTTGACGAGCGTGCTCTTCCCGGAGCCCGATACGCCGGTGACCGCCACGAACTGTCCGAGCGGGATCCGCACGTCGATGTCCTTCAGGTTGTGCTCGCGCGCGCCGCGGACGACGATCGCCTCCGTCTTTGGCTTCCGCCTGCGCGTGGGCACTGGGATGCGCCGGCGGCCCGAGAGATAAGCGCCGGTGATGGAGCGAGGCTCTTTCAGGATGTCGTCGATCGTTCCTTCTGCCACGACCTCGCCGCCGTGCTCTCCGGCGCCGGGACCGATATCCACGACCCAGTCCGCGGTCCGGATCGTCTCCTCGTCGTGCTCGACCACCAGGATCGTGTTCCCGATGTCGCGCATGCCGAGGAGGGTGCGGATGAGTCGAGCGTTGTCGCGCTGATGAAGGCCGATCGAGGGTTCGTCGAGGATGTAGAGCACACCCATCAGGCCTGAGCCGATCTGGGTGGCGAGCCGGATGCGCTGCGCCTCCCCACCTGAGAGGGTCGTGGCCGAACGGTCAACGGTGAGATAGTCGAGCCCGACGTCCATGAGGAAACCGAGGCGCGTGCGGATCTCCTTCAGGACCTGCTTCGCGATCTTGCGCTCACGGATCCCGAGACCGCCGCGATCCTTCTCGAGGGCCGTCGTCCACTCGAGGCATTCGCCCACCGTGAGCGCCGTGACGGCTGCGATGTTGCGACCTCCGATCGTCACCGCGAGCGCTTCGGGCTTGAGCCGTTTGCCCTTGCAGACCGGGCACGGCCGCTCGCTCATGTACCGCTCGATGTCCGCGCGGATGAAGTCGGAGGTCGTTTCACGGTACTGGCGGTCGAGCCACGGAAGGACGCCTTCCCACTCGTATTCGTAGGAGCGCCGTTGCCCGTTGCGGTTCTCGTACGTGAGCTTGAGAGCGTCCTCGGTGCCGTTCAGGATCGCGTCGATCGCCTTTTTGGGCAGTGACTTGATCGGCGCGTCGAGCGAGAACTTGAACTTCCGTGCGAGGCCCTCGAGGATCGCCATCCGGTACTGGGCCGTGCCGCTCGACTTCTGCCACGGCAGGACCGCGCCGTCCTTCAGCGAGAGGTCCGGGTTACCCAGAACGAGCTCGGGATCCGGCTCGAGCTTGGTGCCGAGGCCGGTGCACGCGGGGCACGCACCATGCGGCGAGTTGAACGAGAACGTGCGCGGCTCGATCTCGCCGATCGAGAAGTCCCCCTCCGGGCATGCCAGCCGCTCCGAGAAGAGCCGCTCGGGACCTTTTCCGTCGGCGTCGGCGACGAGCGCGAGGCCCTCGCCAAGGCGCAAGGCGGTCTCGACGGAGTCGGTAAGGCGTGAGCGTTCGGCCTCGGCCTCGGCGCCACGTCGCACGACGAGCCGGTCGACGACGACCTCGACCGAGTGCTTCTTCATCTTGTCGAGCGTGATGTCCTCCGAGAGATCCCTCACGAAGCCATCCACGCGCACGCGCGCGAACCCGCCGCGCCGGGCCGTCGCGAAGAGCTGCTGGTGCTCGCCCTTGCGGTCGCGGACGAGCGGCCCGAGCACGAGGATGCGCGAACCCTCGGGCATCGCACCGATCTGATCCACGATCTCCTGCACCGTTTGCGCAACGATCGGGATCCCGTGATTCGGACAGTGGGGCACGCCGACGCGCGCGAAGAGAAGACGGAGGTGGTCGTAGATCTCGGTGACGGTCCCGACGGTCGACCGCGGGTTGCGCGTCGACCCTTTCTGGTCGATCGACACCGCGGGCGAAAGGCCCTCGATGAAGTCGACGTCCGGCTTCTCCATCTGCCCGAGGAACTGGCGCGCGTAGGCCGAGAGCGACTCGACGTAGCGGCGCTGGCCCTCCGCATAGATGGTGTCGAACGCAAGGGATGACTTCCCCGAACCCGACAGGCCGGTGATGACGACCATCTTGTCGCGCGGGATGCGGACGTCGATGTTCTTGAGGTTGTGCTCGCGCGCGCCTTTGACGTGTATGTGGTCGAGCGGCATCAGGCGACCGTAGGCGATGTCGGCGGCGCGGTCCGCAGGGCGCGCTGCACCAGCCAGAGGTAGCCAAGCCACAGCGGAAGCGCGGCGAGACCGCCCGACAGGGCATCTCCCGCACCCGGGCGGAACGTGAATTGATTCGGCGGGACGATCGCGATCGAAAGCGCCTGGTAGATCCCCATTGGAAGAAGCGCGATCGTCGCGATGCCGAAGATCGCGGTGCCGAGGACCAGGTACGCGCGATGAAGGCCGCTCGCCCGGTCAGCGACGCCGGCAAGCGCCCGACGCGCCCACCAATGCGCTGCCCAGAAGACGCCACCAAAGATGACGAACGTGACGCCACGCACGAGGTCGTCCGCTTGTTGGCGCACGCGATCGTCTGGAGCCGGCACGAATTGAGAGGTGATCGGTGATGGAAACGGCGGGCATGTGGTGCCCGGCGGGCAGGCCTGGACCGGGAACGCGGGCTCGATGTTGGGCCGCGGACCGCCATAAATCACGTCCAGCCCGAAGGCGGCGGCGAGCACATACGAGATGATCCCCGCCACTCCGATCGCGAACGCGATCACGCCGGCGAGCGAGGCGAGATAGAGGTAGAGCCGGAGCAGGCCGCCGAGCGAAAGGTCGATCCCGTCGCGTCCGCGCTGGAGGAACAGCACGACGAGCAGGCCGATCGCGCCAAGTACGCCGAGGGCCGTCAGCACGCCGACGAGCATGCCTTAGGGGCCGTGCCGGCGGCGCCGGCCGCCCGCCCGGATCACCCGCGCCGTCGTGCCGACCGGTTCGGCCGAGGCCTCGAGGCTCTCGGGGCCCTGCTCCAGGACCATGAGGCCCCGAAGCTCGACGACCTCGTCGCGAAGCAGAGCAGCCTTCTCGAACTCCAGATCCTTGGCGGCCCGCTTCATCTGGCCCTCGAGATCCTTGATGAGGCGCAGAAGCTCGTCCTTGGGCAGCGACCCCGCCGCGAGGGGACGCCGTGCCTTCTCGTTGACGCCCTCGACATCGGCGACGTCGCGTAGACGGAGGCCGATGTCGCGGATGGCTTTGACGATGGTCTGCGGGTCGATCCCGTGCGCCGTGTTGTATGCGACCTGGATCTCGCGGCGCCGATCCGTCTCATCGATCGCCGCTTTCATCGACGCGGTCATGCGGTCCGCGTACATGATCACGCGCCCTTCGACGTGGCGGGCCGCACGTCCGATCACCTGGATCAGCGACCCCTCCGAGCGCAGGTAGCCCTCTTTGTCCGCGTCGAGAATCGCCACGAGCGTGACCTCCGGAAGGTCGATGCCCTCGCGGAGCAGGTTCACACCGACCACGACGTCGTACACGCCGAGACGCAGATCGCGCAGGATCTCGACGCGCTGCAGCGTCTCGATCTCCGAGTGGAGGTACTGCACCTTGATGCCCATCTCGCGGAGGTAATCGGCGAGATCCTCGGCCATCTTCTTCGTGAGAGTGGTGACGATCGCGCGCTGGCCGCGCTCGACGCGTGTGTTCAGCTCGGCGAGGAGGTCGTCGATCTGTCCCTCGGTCCTCCGCACCTCGATCTGCGGATCGATGAGTCCGGTCGGCCGGATGATCTGCTCGACGACGTGAGACGAGTGCTCGAGCTCGTAGGGCCCCGGCGTCGCCGAGACGTAGATGGCCTGATCGAGACGCTGCTCGAACTCCGCGAACGTCAGCGGACGGTTGTCGAGCGCGCTCGGCAGCCGGAAACCGTAGTCGACCAGAATTTCCTTGCGCGATCGGTCCCCGAAATACATGCCCCGCACCTGCGGGATCGAGATGTGGGATTCGTCGACGAACGCGAGGAAGTCCGGCGGGAAGTAGTCGAGAAGAGTCCAGGGCCGGCTGCCGGCGGGACGGCGCGCGAGATGTCTCGAGTAGTTCTCGACGCCCGCGCAGGTGCCGGTCTCGCGGAGCATCTCCAGGTCGAAGTTGGTGCGCTGGCGCAGACGCTGCGCCTCAAGCAGCCGGCCCGCATCTTCCAGCTCCTTCACGCGGTCGACAAGCTCGACCTCGATGTCCTTGATAGCCTCCAGCAGCTTCTCGCGGGGTGTGACGAAGTGCCGGGCGGGGTAGATGTCCATCTTGTCGCGCTCGGCGAGGACTTCGCCGGTGAGCGGGTCAAGCTCGGTGATCCGCTCGACGTCGTCGCCGAAGAACTCGATGCGCACGGCGAGCTCCTCGTACGCGGGCTGGATCTCGAGCGTGTCTCCGCGGACCCTGAAGTGACCGCGCCGTAGTCGACCGGGGCGCCCAGGCCGTAGATGCAGGAGACCGACGCGACGATGATCACGTCGCGCCGCTCGAAGAGCGACCGCGTCGCCGAGTGCCGCATGCGGTCGATCTCCTCGTTGCGCGAGCTGTCCTTCTCGATGTAGGTGTCGCTCCGGGCGATGTACGCCTCGGGTTGGTAGTAGTCGTAGTACGAGACGAAGTACTGAACGGCGTTCTCGGGGAAGAACTCCTTGAACTCGCCGTAGAGCTGCGCGGCCAATGTCTTGTTGTGCGCGAGGACCAGGGTGGGCCGGCCGGCTTCGGCGATGACCTTTGCCATCGTCACGGTCTTCCCCGATCCGGTGACGCCACGCAATGTCACATGGCGCTCGCCCGCCGCGAGCGCGCTCTGCAGCCCGACGGTCGCCGCAGGCTGGTCACCGGCGAGATCCCACGGCAAAACGAGCCGGAAGGGAGCCTTCGCGGCTGGCCGATCGAGAGGAACCTGGAGCGTCTCGCCGTGGGGCATGGATGCCTCATTCTAGAACAGACGTTCTGCTACTGAATCGCCGCCCGCAGACCCTTCCATTGTCGCGCATCAACACCCGTTTGAGTCCTGTCCAGATGTAGGCCGTTGCTACAGTCGCCGCCGACACCCGCTGAGAACGTCCGAAGAGGGAAGGATAAGAGTGGAAGATCGATCGCGACGCCGCGCCCGACTGGTGCTGATTGTTGGACTTTTGTTTGCCGTCGGGGCCGGAGCGACGACCTTCTTCGTCGCGAACACGGCCAAGTCCGAGGCTCCCGCGCCCATCCCGACCTCGAGCATCATCGTCGCCGCCCGGGAGATCCCGCCGAAGACGCAGATCACCGCGGCCGACCTGAAG
>VBEU01000149.1 GCA_005883775.1 Chloroflexota bacterium
CATGGATGCGCGATCGGCCGCTGACGGCCGAGCGCTGCCCCGACGGCATGCTCGGTCCCTGCTTCTACAGGAAGGACTTTCCCGAACATTGGCAACCCGCAGGACCGCGCCTCGTCGTGAGGGCGGCGAGCACGGGCAAGGACGTCCGCTACATCATCGGCGGCTCGCGCGCCACGCTCGTCGGCATGGTGAACCTGGGCTGCATCGCGATCCACGTCATGACGTCTCATGCGAAAACGATCCACGAGGTCGATTGGCTCGCGTTCGACATGGACCCGCCCGAGTCGTTTGCCAACGCCGCCCTTGCGGGCCTCGCGCTTCGCAAACTGCTCGAGGAAGTCAAGCTGAGCTCCTACCCGAAGACGTCGGGGAGCAAAGGCCTACACCTCTTCGTGCCGCTGCGCGCCGGCGTGACACAGCAGGAAGCGACCGCAGTCGCGATGGCGCTCGGCGAGGAGCTCGCGCGGCGGGAGCCCAAGCTCGTGACGGTGGAATTCTCCAAAGCAAAACGTGGGGGACGCGTGTTCGCCGACGCCATGCGCAATGCGTTCGGCCAGACAATCGTTGCGCCCTACAGCGTGCGAAACAGGCCGCATGCCGCGATCTCCACGCCGCTCGCGTGGGACGAGGTCTCGCCGCGCTTGGACCCGGCGACCTTCAACCTGCGCAACTTCGAAAAACGCCTCGCGGGAAGCGATCCGTGGGCAGATTTCTGGCGGCGCAAGCAGGCGCTCCCGAAGAAACTCGCGGGATGACCCGAGCGCAGCAGGTGGCGCGCGAGCGCCAGCCGATCAAAAAGGCCGCGCTTCTCCTCGGGCCGGGATTCATCACCGGCGCGGCGGACGACGACCCGAGCGGCATCGGCACGTATTCGGTGGCGGGCGCATCTCTCGGCCTCGCCACCCTTTGGACGGCACTCCTGACCTTCCCGTTCATGGCCGCGGTTCAGAACATCTGCGCACGTCTCGGTCAGGTCGCCGGCTGCGGGCTCGCCGGGATCCTCAAGGAGCACTACCCGCGCTGGGTGCTCTATCCGGCGGTCGCACTCGTCGTGGTTGCCAACATCGTCAACGTCGGCGCCGATCTCGGCGCGATCGCGGACGCGGCGGGGATCATCGTCGGGGCGCCGATCCCGTGGCTCGTGGTACCGATCGCCCTGGCCCTCCTCGCGATGCAGGTCTTCGCGAGGTACCGCCTCATCGAGCGTGTCTTCAAGTACCTCACCATCGCCTTGCTCGCGTACGTGATCGACGCCGTCATCGTTAACCCCCCGGTCGGTGAAACGATCCGCTCCACGATCGTGCCGACGATCTCGACCGATCACGGCTACATCGCGACGATCGTCGCGATCCTTGGGACCACCATCTCGCCCTACCTCTTCTTCTGGCAGACAAGTCAGGAGGTGGAGGAAGAGCGCGCGGCGGGCCGCAAGACGCGAAAGCAGCGCCGTGGGGCTTCCAGGTTCGAGCTGCGTATCGCGACGATCGACGTGACCGTCGGGATGTGGGTCTCGAACCTCGTCATGTACTTCATCATCCTGTCGACTGCGCTGACGCTGCACGCGAGTGGAAAGACGGACATCTCGACGGGAGCGGATGCCGCCCAGGCGCTGCGGCCACTCGCGGGCGATCTCGCCGGAATCATCTTCGCGATCGGAATGATCGGGACGGGGCTCCTCGCGGTTCCGGTCCTTGCCGGTGCATCGGCCTACGCCGTGTCCGAAACGTTCGGATGGCGGGAGGGTCTCGATGAAGATTGGCGCAGGGCGCGGCCGTTCTACGGCATCGTCGCGCTCGCGACCCTCGTCGGCCTCTTCATCCCCTTCACAGGCGTGAAACCGATCGACGCCCTTTTCTTCACGTCCGTCCTGAACGGCGTCGCGGCGCCATTCCTCCTCGTCGTCATCATGCTGGCCGCCGCCAACAAGAAGGTGATGGGCCGGCAGACGATCGGGCCGGTGCTCAGGGTGCTCGGGTGGACGGTGACGGTCGCGATGTTCGCAGCCCTTCTCGGCCTCGCGCTCACGTCTTTTCGCTCCTAGGTGCCGCGCGGCACATTCGTGGGGTAGGGCGGCCGACTCACGCCTCTTGCCCGGATGGCTCAGGCTTATCGGGTGCGCTCCCGGTTCGCCCGACTCATCGTGCGCGGCCTCTTCGCGGCGGTCTTCCGCGTGCGTCACTACGGGACGCTTCCCGCACATGGGCCGCTCCTCGTGGTCGCCAACCACCAGGGCTGGGCCGACGGCTTCCTTCTCGCGGCGTCGTTCCCGCTGAGTGCCAAGGTTTGGCTTCTCGGCGATCGCGAGGGGACCGGGAAGGTGTGGTGGTGGCGTGCGGTGCTCCGCGCCGTGGGGATCGTGATCCCGATCGAGCGCGCCTCGACCGCCGCCGACCGAGCCGCGATCGGCGCGACGCTCGCGGCGCTCGAGCAAGGCGGGATCGTCGTCGTGTTTGCCGAGGGCCGCGTCTCGCGAGTGGAATCGTCGCTTGGGCCATTTGCCCGGGGCGTCGGATACCTGGCGCTCCGCTCAGGCTCGCCGATCCTCCCGGTGTGGCTCTCGGGAACGGCCGAGCTCTACCTGCGAAAGGAGCTCGCCACGATCGCCGGCACTCCGCGCGCGGCGCGAAAAGACGTGCCGACGAAAGAAGCGACGCGGACCCTCGCGCTGGCGCTGCACGACGACCTCGCGAGGCTCGAGCCGTCGGAGCGCGCCCCCGATCCGGCGCGCAAACGGATGCGCTGGCTCACGAATCTCTTCTAGACGCGGATCTCTCGAAGCAGCGACTGCTCGTCGAGCACGCGCACGTTCCGGCGCTCCACGTCGATGAGGCCGCGGCGCTCGAAGTCGGCGAGAAGCTTGTTCACGGTCATTCGGGTCGACCCGACGGCCGCCGCGAGGTCCTCCTGCGTGAGCGGCAGCGGCCGGCCGAGACGCGCGACCTCGACAAGGTACTTCGCGAGGCGGCTCGTGACGTCGAGGAAGGCGAAGTCCTCGACCTGGCCCTCGAGCTTTCGGATGTTTTGCGACAGCCTCTCGAACATGTGCGCCCGAGCTTCCTCGTTGCGCTTGAGGACCGCGAGTGAGCCATCGCGCTCTATCTGGAAGACGCTCGTCGGGATGACGCATACGGCCGTGCCGTCGCGCGGCACCTTGTCCTCGAAGATCACGAGCTCGCCGAAGAATTCACCACGCGAGTGAAGCGAGATGAGGAGCTCGCGTCCGTTCTCGTCGAGAAGCAGCACTTTGACGAGCCCCTCGAACACCACGAACCAGTGCGCGGCCGGATCTCCCTGGTGATAGATGACTTCATCCTGCTTGAACTTCCGAAGGGTCATGTGGCCGGCGAGCTCCTGGCGATCGACCTCGGGCAGGATCTCGATCGGGAGAACGTCGGCCAGCGTGCCGGCTATCTTGCGAAGCTCTTCGACCTTCACGGCCGGAGAGTCTAGGAGTCCCTAGTAGCGGACCTGCTTGCGCAGGAGCGCGGCCTCCTTGACCGCGATGTGGCGGCGGCCGACCGCGATAGCGCCCAGTGCCTCGAGGTCGGCAAGGGCCCTGTTCACCGAGACCCGGGTCGCGCCCACGAACGCGGCGAGATCGTCCTGGGTGAGCTCCACGTCCGTGCGTGCGTGTGCCGTCGCGAGGTCCAGGAGGCACTTCGCGACGCGTCCCGGCACGTCGAGGAACACCAGGTCCTCGATCCGTCCGGACGCCCGACGGACCGTGCGCGCGAGCAATCGGAGGATCTCGCGCGTCGCGCGAGGGCTTCGCTCGAGGACGCGCAGGAAGTCCTCGCGAGCGAGCGTCACGACCTGGGTCTGGTCGAGCGCGGTGACGGTCGCGGAGCGTGGCGCATCGTCGAAGAGCGCAAGCTCGCCGAAGACCGCGCCCTCACGCTCGACGGCGACCACGATCTCGTGGCCTTGCTCGTCGGGGATCGCGACCTTCACGGACCCTGAAAGGATCACGTAGACGTGACCTGCCGCGTCGTCACGATGAAACACGACCTCGTCCCGTGAGAAGCGCCGCGCACGAAGATGAGTGACGAGCTCGCTTCGCTCGGACTCGCTGAGCGCGCTGAATACGGGAGCGCTCGCGAGGACGCGCGCGACCGCCTCGGCGTCCACGGCGCGGAACGATACGCTCGGGCGTGCGCATGACACGGAAGTACCGTGAGAGATGCGTTGCGAGAGACACGAACGTACTGATCGCCTACTGGTACGTTCGTCGGCGCCGTATCGCACGCTCGCTCGCTTGACTCGACCCCAGCGGTCCCCGAAGACTTGTCGTTAGCAACCCGTTACACGCGTTGAGGAAGGGAAAAGACTCTGAAGCTAGCCACGCTTGCGGCTGTCTTTTGGTACATGGCCAGCCTGTTCGCGGTGTTCCCCACGGATGGCTCTCCGACCGGGGCCGGAGCGACGACTGGCCAGTTCCGCGCCTTCTGGGCGGACGCCTTCGGCGAGGGCATCAACGACCAGTCGGAGATCGATTCTCTCGTCGCGGCAACGAAGGCAGCCCACGCGAACGCGATCGTGGCGCAGGTCGTTCGCCGCGGCGACTGTTTCTGCCTTCGCTCGGGGCTTCCGGTGAACGAGTCGATCGCTCCCGGGTTCGACCCGCTGCAGGCGCTCATCGACACGGCGCACGGGCAGGGTGTGGAAGTCCACGCCTGGGTGATCGCGAACGCGATGTGGAACAGCACGACGCCGCCGAAGGACCCGAATCACATCTTTAACCTCCATGGCCCCGGCGCCTCGGGGCGTGATAACTGGGTCATGACGCGGTCCGACGGTGCTCCGAAGCTCAACGACGACTGGATGCTGGATCCCGGCCACCCCGACGCCGCCGCGTGGGTCGTGAACGCCGCAACGAGCATCGTCCGTAACTACAACGTCGACGGCATCAACCTCGATCGCATTCGCTATCCGGACGGCAACCTCGGTTCGCTTGTGCCGTCGTGGGGCTACAACCCGACCGCCGTCGCGCGCTTCCGCGCCGAGACCGGCCGTGGCGACACTCCCTCGAACACGGATCCGCAATGGACGCAGTGGCGGCGCGATCAAGTCACCGGGATCGTTCGCCGGATCTATCTCGAGTCGACCGCGTTCAGGTCATCGATACGTGTCTCCGCGGAAGGACTGGCGCGGATGGCTCCGCGAGGGGATCCTCGACACGGCCATGCTCATGAACTACAAGCGCGATTCGCTGGCGAACCAACACCAGATGTACGACGAGTGGGATGAGTTCGCGAAAGACAACCAGTACCGTCGCTCTGTCGCGATCGGGTCGGCCCTTTACCTGAACGACATCGCCTCGAGCGTGAGCCAGGTGCGCCGGGCCGTGGCACCGAGCGCCGCGGGGAACAACGCGATCGGCTGGGTGGGCTACTCCTACCGCACGCCGGACGCGATGACCGACGCCGGTACCCGCAGCGGCGCGATCGGCCGCGCCGAGCTCATCAAGGCCCTGACGCAGCCGTCGCAGTACGACACGGACTCTCCGCCGGTATTCGCGGACACGCCGGCAGTGCCCGGGATGAGCTGGAAGACGCAGCCGATCTTCGGGCACCTGCGCGGCACGGCGGTCGCGACCGATGGCACCCTACTCACCGGAACCGTCGTGCATCTCGTCGAGCCGAACACCGGAATCATGATGCGCACGATCACCACCGATGGCACAGGGTGGTTCGGGTTCGTCGATCTTCCGATCGGGACGTATCGCGTGACCACCGAATCGTCGCGCGTGACCGGCGGAGTGCTTGGACAGGCGACGATCCTCGCCGGACGCGTGAGCGTGCTGGGCGCGGTCACTCCTCTTGCGACCCCGACCCCGACACCGACGCCGACACCGACGCAGTCACCGTCGCCGACAACCTGCCAGCGCACCGACGGTCCGGGCATCGCCGCTCCCGCGAAAGTGGCCTCGGGCGTCGGTGGCTTCCATGCGTCGTGGTATGGACAGAGCGGCTATTCCACGCTTTGCCCGGGCGAGAGCGCGACCGCGGTCGTCGCCTACTACAACAGCGGCACGCGCGGCTGGCTCGCGGACACGATGGGACAGGTCGCATACCTCGGAACCTGGAATCCGGAGCCCGGTCAGGATCGCGCTTCGACTCTCGGGGGCGACGGCGACGCCGGATCGCCGAATACGGGCTGGCCTCGCTACAACCGCGTCGCGGCCCAGCCCTCCGAGTGGGTAGGACCGAATCAGGTCGCGTGGTTCCAGTTCACGATCGTGGCACCGTCGACGCCGGGCACCTATCGCCTCGCCATCCGACCGCTCGTTGAGGGCGCGCAGTGGATGGAGGACTTCGGCGTTTTCTGGATCGTGACGGTGCGCGCCCCGTAGCGCTCTAGCGGACCGTCACCGTCGCGATCTGCGCGGTCTCGCCGCCAAACGAGAAGAGGAGCTGGTACGGGCCTGCCTGAACGTTCGTCGGGATCTGCAGCAGGATGCGGCCGTTCCCATCGAGCGTTCCGTTCACGGCGCGGCGGTTCGAGACCGTGACAGGGTCATTCAGAAAGACGCCGAAGGAACCGGAGCCGACCCTCCCGTTCGCTTGGACCACGGAGAAGGACGCCGGAAGCGTCGCGTTGCGCGTCGCGGTGAGCGGGCCCGTGTAGGTGACGACGGTCCCGTTCTTGAGCGTGTACGACGGTCCGGCCGGGCGAGGACGTGGCGTGGCCGGGACCGCTGTCGGCGCCTGGGTCGGATCGGGCGTCGGTTCCGCTGTCGGTTCGGCGCTCGGGGCGGTCGAGGGCGCCGATGTATCACCAGGAGCCACGGCGGTCGGATTCGAGGGCGTCGCTGTCGCGTTCGGATTCATCAGCCGGGGCGCGGCGACGGCCACCCCGCCGATGAGGAGGAGTAGGACAACTCCCGCGACAATGAACGGCAGCGGGCTTCGCTTCGTGCCCTTGGTTGTCTGTCGCGCGATCGCGCCGTCAGGTATCCGGTGCGCCCCGCGCCACTGCGCCGCGAGCTGCCGACCCATGGGACCGAGGACCGTCTGGATCCATTCGTTCTCGTCGGTGTCGAGAAACCAGGTCTGGATCGCGTGCACGTCATGCGGCGCCGGTGGCGGTTTAGCCGCGCCGCCACGTTCCTGGACCCACATCTGTTCGATGGGGTTCCAAGTGAAGACAGCAGCTTCCTGGCGACCCACCACATCCATCACCGTTAGGTTAACGGCCGTGCTGGCAAGGTTGGCCCGCTCTTGGGTCGCGGTCGGAACGCAATCCGTGGGTGGTGGTACTAGTACCTTGCTACTGATTCGACGCCTCGCCGTCGAACGCGAGCGGTGGATGAGCGCACGCGAATTCGGCGAGGTATGGGCGCTCTCGCAGCTCTCTCCTGGTATCCACCTCGTAGCGCTCGCTGGACTTATCGGACGTCGCGCGGCGGGCTGGCGCGGCGTCATCGCGGCTGTCGCGGGAATGATGATTCCCGCCGCCGCGATCACGGTGGCGCTCACGGCGGCGTACGAAATGATCGCGGCGTCGGCTCTCGCTCGCGCGGCGCTCGCCGGTGTTGCGCCGGTGACCGGAGGGATGACGATCGCAACGGCCGCTCTGCTGGTGCGGACTTCCGCACGCCATGGCCGCACTCACCTCGCGATCGACCTCGCGGTCTGCCTCGCTTCGCTCGTCGCCGCCGTGTTCCTGGGCATACCGACGCTCGCCGCGATCGGTGCGGGCGCCGCGATCGGCGCGCTCGCGCTCGGCCGAGAGCCGCCAACCTCACGCGAGAGCTCGGTGGGCTAGGAATGGACGCGCTCGCGCTCTTCGGCGTTTTCCTCAAGGCATCCGCGCTGTCGCTCGGCGGACTCTCGTCGTTGCCGCTCCTGCGCGGGGATCTCGTCGCGCCGGGCATCGCGACCGACGATCAGGTCATCCAGGCGATCGCGATCGGACGCATCTCGACCGGGCCGAATGGTCTGTACATCGTGAGCCTCGGATATCTGGTCGCCGGTGTCGTCGGCGCGACCATGGCGCTCCTCGCTGCCTCGCTCCCGCCTCTCGTGATCGTGCCGATCACGGCGGCCGCTCGCCGCTGGCTCGTCGCCACACCGGTCGCCGGACTCGTGCGCGGAGTCGCGCTGGCCACAGCCGGCCTGCTGGCCGCGACTGGAATCGGAATCGTCAGCGCCACCGGGACACCTTCTCTATGGCAACTCGCGTTGGCCGCGATCGCCGTCGTTCTGACCTATCGAGGGACCGTGCATCCCGCGATCGTCATCGCGATCGGCGCCGCCTCCGGTTTAGCGCTCGGGCGCTGATAATTGGGGTTGCGGGTCCTGTCCCCGGCTCGGGGTCGCGCGCTCGCCGCACCCTCCCCACCTTCCGCGTCGTTCGCTCCGCTCACTCCGCGAGGCGGGTCCCCGGGGCACCCGCGGCTCGCGCACAACCCGCTCGCCGGTGCCACCCGCAACCCGCGCACTGTCAACGCCTCGCTGAGAGTTAACCCTCCTCCGGAGCCACTGCGGCCACGATCGCCAAGTCCTGAGGTCTGACTTTCGATGGGTCGAATTTCCGGAGATTCGCGGTCATGCGCGTGAGGAGCTCTGCCATCGTCATAGGCGG
>VBEU01000150.1 GCA_005883775.1 Chloroflexota bacterium
AGCTGCCTAATCGGAAAGTGGACGCTCACGAGTCTCGTAATGAAGGACACCGCGTCCGTTCCGGGGACCACCCTCACCTTCACCGGCCAGGTCGGCACGGTGATGACGTTGGGCGCCGAGGGGACCGAGGTCTATGACCTGACCGGCTCGACACCCCTTGTCGGATCAGGAGGCGGCCACACGTTCAGCTGGCAGGGAGAAGGCGTGCAGCGGTTCCAGTTCCATGGAGAAGCCGGAGAGTGGTGGGAGTCAGGGCCCGGCCAAACGGCGACTGCTACCCACGTCGTCGTTGATGGCGTCGCCCAGCCCGACTTCAGCAACGTGGGGCCGCCGATCGCCGGCTCCTACACGTGCTCAGGGTCCAACCTGCGGATGACCGCCGTCGATCCGGTCGACCTCACGGAGATCTTCCGGAAATAGCCCGCGGCTCACCGGCGCCCCGCTCCCGTGAGGATCCGTTCGGCGCCCCCATCGGCGAAGGGGCTCAGGCCGAACCATCGGCCAAACAGTGGGCGGGCATCCTCGTCGCCCTCGAGTCGGATCGAGCCCGCCGCGATCGCCTCCGCGAGGCGCTGGCGCCCAAGCCACACGGCGGTCAATGACGCGACGTCGGCGTCGACGGCTAGCTCTACATCGAAGCCCTCATCGGTGAAGCAGAGATCCACGACGGGAGGTTCGATCCGCAGCCAGAACGACCGGCGCGGTCGCCGGAAGTCGAAGCGGACCACGGTCCGCGCACGGTGGAGCGCCTTCACCTGCACCCGCCGGCGGATGAACCACATGAGCAGCACCGGATCCAGCTGCGCCGAAGGTAGGTCGGCGCCGCCCCAGCGGTAGCCCCACGCGCCAAGCCCCTCGACGACGGGTCGCAGCTCTTCGCCAGCGGGAGTCAGGTGATAGCTGTAGCCCCGACCGCGGTCCAGCGGTCGCCGCTCGATGACACCCGAGCTCGAGAGCGCGGAGAGCCGCTGGGTCAGGAGGTTGCGCGAGATCCTCGGAAGTCCGAGCTGGATCTCGCTGAAGCGATGGCTGCCGTTCAGAAGCTCGCGCAAGATGAGCGGCGTCCAGCGCTCGGCGAAGATCTCAGCCCCACGCGATACCGGGCAGAACTGAGCGTAATGCGACATGTGCCCAGTCAACGTCTCACCCCCTGAGCGCGCAAGTTCATTTTTTGGTCTTTCAGCGCGTGCATCACACGTCGATTGTTCCAGACGGCCGAAAGGCACCAGGGAGGTACGGAAATATGCGGATTCGATTCGTGCTCGCGCTCCTCGTCGTCGTCGCGACGGCCGCCGCATACGGCGGGACCGTGCTTGCGACGTCAATACACGGCGTCACCAGCACTCTCTACGCGATCGGACAGTTCCACGAGATCGACGCAAAGACGCTCTCGAGCAGCTGGCAGGCCCGGATCAACACGAAGGGTGAGTCTGATGTCTGGATGTTGGAGAACAGGATCGTGCCTGACGGGTCCTTCGGCTGGCACTCGCACCCAGGGCCCAGCATCGTCATCGTTAAGGCGGGCGCGCTGACTCTATATCGAACCGACTGCACGTTTGAAGTCGTCGAAGCTGGGTCCGGGTTCGTCGACAACGGCGGCGACATTCATCTCGTCCGCAACGAAGGAAAAGTCGATGCGGTCGTGGAGGTGATGTCGATTGTTCCACGTGGCGCCGCGCGCCGGATCGACGAGCCACAACCGAGCAGCTGCCCGTCAGTTCAGTAACACCACGCGCGAGCCGATCGACCTTCAAGCGTCACGGGCGAGGGATGAGTGAGGCGGCCCGCGAGCGGGCCGCCTTCATCTCCCTGGTGAGGTTACCGGTGATACACACCGATGCCCATGCCGCGCAGCGGCACGAAGATCTCGTCGTTGATCGGGTTCGCAGCGATCGAGTGCGCGTTCGGACCGGTCGGCACGTTCTGGATCCACCTATTCGTCACCGCGTCGATGACTCCGAACACCGGGCCGCTCGGATTGTTGCGTGCCGCGACGTAGTAATGCTTGTCGCCGGGGTTGTACCAGACCTCGTCCGCCCCGCTTACCTCGGCGATGGTCGCGACGATGTCACCGCTGCGCGCGTCCATCACCTGTACCGCGGTCGGGTCGCCGCAGCCAAGCAATAGCTGCTGCTTCGGGCCGAGGGTGAGGCCCGCGGGCCCGCAGTTCTGTACCGGAAAGAGCCCGACCCGGGAACGGGTCCGCGGATCGATGACCGCGACGGCGCCGCCCGGATCGGCGGCGGTCTCGGGCACCGACATGTAGAAGAGGTGCGTCTCGGGATCCCACAC
This sequence comes from Chloroflexota bacterium, assembly GCA_005883775.1. Classification (GTDB taxonomy): domain Bacteria; phylum Chloroflexota; class Limnocylindria; order P2-11E; family P2-11E; genus 3-1-20CM-2-70-9. The sequence goes on from VBEU01000150.1 coordinate 2,293, forward strand.
CGGCTGCTCCAGTCCGGCCGTCGCGTCGCCGAAGTCGATCCTGGCGACGACCGCGCGGCTTTGCGTGTCGATGAGCGTCGCGAAAGGCGGCGTGTCGGCGTCGTTCGCGATGAGGATCAATTTGTCCTTCTGGTCGTACGCGATCTCGTCGGCGCGAGCCGTGCCACCCGTGGAGACGGTCGTGACGATCGAGTCGGTCCGCAGGTCGATCACTTTCACCGTGCTATTTCCGTCGCCGGCCCAGACTTCGCCGCGATCGTGCACCACGACGATGCCGTTCGGACCGGAGGTGTCGTTGTTGCCTGTGAAGCCGACGAAGCCGGCCACTCGCGTCTCGAAGGTGTTTGATGAGGCGTCAAAGATGTCGACGGCTTTGTTCGAGCGGTCGGCCAGGTAGTACGTCTGGCTCGATCGCTCGACGACGCTGATGTCGAAGCTCGTCAGCGGGGCGCCCGGGACCGTGATGAGCGCGATCTGGTGATACGTGGCGGCGGAGCTATCGGCGGAGACCGGTGTTGCAGAACCGCCCGCGAGAACGAGAACGAGAACGACGACAAGCGGAACAAACTTCATCTTCACTGTGTGTTCTCCTTGCGTAATCGCGGGTCGGATTATTGGAGACGGGTGCCGACCGAGTGCTTGGCTCGGTGCTCAAGGCCGCGTCAGCCTGCGCAGGATCTGGCAGGGCCTCATCGTCAATCGGACGAACTTTCCGTTGGGTTTCGCGGCGGAGGTCGCTCTCCTCAGCGCGACCGCGTCGTGGCGGGAGTTGATGGCGAAGTCTTTGCCAGGGCAGCGCGGATCCTGTTGACCGTCTCAGTCATCAGTTGGCTGGACGTCCCCATGTTGAGCCGGACGAATCCCGCCCCTTCGGCTCCGAAATCGAGTCCGCGACTTAGTGCGACGCGACCATGCTCCAGGAAAAACGCGGCGGGGTCGGCCCCGAGTCCGAGCGCGCCGCAATCGAGCCAGGCGAGGTAGCTCGCCTGCGGGGGCACGTACCAAATTGCAGGAAGATCGCGTGCCAGCAGCTCGGCGAGCAGGCTCCGGTTTCGATCCAAATGTTGCAGCAGCCCGCGCAGCCACGGCGCGCCTTGAGTGAAGGCAGCGATCGATGCAATGACGCCAAGATTTCCCGCCCGCGCATGTAGGTCGTGTGGCAATGCAGTGAAGCGCGAGCGAACGGACTCCGACCCAGCGACCGCCACGGCACACTTCAGCCCTGGGAGGTTCCACGCCTTCGAGGCCGATGTAACCGTGACGGCGTGTTGCGTCGCGACTTCGTCGAGGGAGACGAACGGCGTATGGCTCGCCCCGGGCAACGTCAGCGGGGCATGAATCTCGTCGGCGACGATCGCAACGTCATAGCGATTGGCGAGTTCCGCGATCGTCTGCAGCTGCTCGCGAGTGAAGACGCGTCCTGTGGGATTGTGGGGATTACAGAGGAGATAGGCCTTGGCGCCGCGAGCGAACGCCTCCTCGAGGCCACCTAAGTCGAGCTCCCATCCTTCCGGGCCGCGCAGCAGTGGCACCTCGACGATCTCACGACCGTACTCGCGAACCACCGGCCAGAAGGGTGGATAGGCCGGGGTATTGATGACGACCCGATCGCCTGGCTCCGTGAGGACACGCAGCATCTCGGCGACGCCGACGAGCACGTCGGGAACGAGTACCACGCGCCGAGGATCGGGGGACCAGTCGAACCATTCCTTCGCGAAGACCACGAAAGCCTCCGCCAGCCCACCGGCGCTCGCGTATCCGGTATCGCCGATACGGACGGCGTCGAGGAGCGCATCACGGATCGGCTCCGCAAGCGCGAAGTCGGTCTCGGCAACGAATGCTGGGAGCACGTCATCGGGGTACATCCGCCACTTCTCGCTGCGGCGCCTACGAAGGTCGGCGAGCCTGACGGTGTCGAAAGAATCCTGCATCACAAGGGACAGCTGAGCTGACGGCGCTGCGACACCCGTTCAGTGAACGCCTCGCCTGTTCAGCCCGCAAGTTCGGTGACGGAGCGAGCGAGGATACAGGGCGCCCTGCTGGCTCTAAAGCGCCAGGGCGTCGGCCGAATCAGAATCAAACAAGTGACACAAGTAGTGCAGGCATTGGAGTTGTGAGGATGATCGATTCGCAGAAGGCCGGCCTTGGCCGTTTGCACGATGCCATGGCCGCTCGCATCGCGAAGGGCGAGCTCCCCGGCATGGTCACTCTGGTCGCTCGTGATGAGGACGTGCACGTCGACGCGATCGGCATGATGGCGTTCGACAGTGATGAGCCGATGCGCCGCGACACGATCTTTCGCATCACGTCGATGACCAAGCCGATCCTCGCCGCCGCAACGATGATGCTCGTCGAGGACGGCACGCTCGCACTCGATGAGCCCGTCGACCGGCTCCTGCCGGAGCTCGCCGACCGCAAGGTCCTGAAGCGCATCGACGGGCCGCTCGACGATACGGTCCCCGCGCGCCGTCCGGTCACGGTCGAAGACCTGTTGACGTTCCGCATGGGGCATGGATTGATCATGGAGCCCACCTTCGACCCGCCGTTTCCGATCGTCATCGCGGCAAGGGATCTCGAGCTCGTGATGGGGCCGCCGGAGCCGCGCACACCGCACGACCCGGACGAATGGATCAAGCGTTTCGGCACGTTGCCGCTCATGTATCAGCCAGGCGAGAGGTGGCAATACAACACCGGATCGCTCGTGCTGGGCGTCCTCGTGGCGCGCGCATCACGCCAGCCGCTCGCGGATTTCTTCAACACACGCGTCTTCGAGCCGCTGGGCATGAAGGACACGGGCTTCTCGATCAGCGCGGCACAGTCCCGCCGGCTGCCGAGCTA
>VBEU01000151.1 GCA_005883775.1 Chloroflexota bacterium
CTCCTCGAGCCGGGCTTTGAATGTGAAAGGTCCGGCCGTGATGCGAAGCATCGTCATCGCGGGCGTACGATACCGGCCGCTCATGGCGACCCTCTCCACCCACGTCCTCGATACGGCGAGCGGCCGTCCGGCATCGGGTGTGGCCGTCTCCCTGGAACAGGACGGCGCTGTCATCGCTCGCGGCGTGACCAACGCCGACGGCCGCATCGCCGAGCTGGCCGGTTCGCTCGCTCCCGGGCGCTACCGGCTCGTTTTTGAGCTCGATGGCCGTTTCTTCCGGCGCGTGGCGCTCGACGTCGAGATCGGCGGCGAACCGAAGTACCACGTCCCAGTCCTCGTCACGCCGTTCGCGGTCACGAGCTACCGCGGGTCGTGATGACCATCGCGCGCGAAGACCTCGCGGCCATTTTTGAGGGCGCTCCCGCGCTCGCGGACCTTGTTCAGGGGGACGACCCTGCGTCGATCGTCGCGTCGGCTAGGTCTTTGATTGCCGGGATGAGCGAGCGAGAGAGGATCGACATCTTGAACGCTCATCCCCGGATCGGAGCCGATCCGGCGTCCCTGTCGGCGCTCTCCCGCGTCGAGCAGGGCGGTCGCGCCGAGATCGCGATCCTGCGGGATCTCGCCGCGATGAACGACGAATACGAGCGCACGTTCGGATTCCGCTTTGTCGTGTTTGTTGCCGGCCGCTCGAAGGCCAAGCTCGTGCCGGTGTTTCGCGAACGGCTCGGGCGGACGCGCTCCGAAGAGCTGGCGACCGGCATCGACGAGTTCCTCGCGATCGCGCGCGACCGATTGGAGCGGATCGCGACGTGACTTCGACCGAGATCAGCTACGGAAAAGCGCACGTCGTGTTCTACCGGCTCGGCGGGCGCGGCATCGCGCCGCTCGCGGCGTCCGTGGATATCGACGTGTTCGGGAAGCGCTTCCTTACGGCATATACGGAGGGCGACAACCGGAAGGTCGTCGCGACGGACACCATGAAGAACTTTGTCTATGCCATGGCCGCCGAATACGCCGGCAGCACACTGCTCGGCCTCTGCGCCTTCCTGGGCCGGCGCTTCATCGAGACCTATCCGGTGATGGAGGCGCTTCGGGTGTCCGCGCGCGAGGTTCCGCTCGACGCGGTTGCGGGAGAGCGCGGCCCGAGCGAAGTCCTCTTCCGCTCGACGCGCGCGGATCGCGCGATCGCGCAGGTGGCGGTCGACGGAATAGACGGCAAGTCCGAGATCACCGCCGCACGAAGCGGCTGGGAAGGCATGGTGCTCGTCAAGACGACGGGCAGCTCATTCGCGACTTTCGCGCGCGATGACTACACCACCCTTCCGGACCTCGCGGATCGCCCGCTCACGATCCGCATGGACGTGTACTGGCGGTACACCGATCTGGCCGATGGCGTGGCGGAGGGTCCCGGATTTCTTGGCCCACGGGCGGTCCGTGACGAGATCGAACGTATCTTCCACGAGTTCAACAGCCGCTCGATCCAGCATCTCGTCCACGAGATCGGCGCGCGTCTATTCGCGGCGCACCCTCAGCTTGGGGAGATCGAGTTCGTCGCGCAGAACCACACCCCCGATCACGTGCGTGACGGCGCCGGCGGCATGCGCGTCTTCGCCGAGCCGAAGGCGACGTTTGGGAAGATCGGTCTGGTCCTCCGGCGCTGAGCGAAAGCCGATGCATTACGGGTCTTCATCGCGCGCGTAGACTCCCTAAGTAAGAAAGAACCGTCTGCTCGGACCGGCCCGAGTGTTGATCGTGGTCGACCAACCGCTCGCGAACCTCGTCGCCCTCACCCTCAATCACGGCAAGTACGTGACGCGTATCGCCAAGGACGCCGTGAGCGCGCGTTCGTCCCTCGAGGCCTGGCAACCGCACCTTCTGCTGGTGGATCTCGACGCCGACGACCCTGAATCTCTTCGTCTCATCGGCCAGCGCATCGGGCGCCAGAGAATCCCCTCGATCGCCTTGAGCAAGCGAGGCGATCTCAAGACGAAGCTCGCGGCATTCGAGCGAGGAGCAGACGACATCCTTACCGTTCCGTTCGTACCGGAGGAGCTGGTGGCGCGGACCCTGGCATTGATGCGCCGAAGCTACGGCGACGATGTCGCATTCATCCCGGTCATCAAGGTCTCCGGCCTGGAGGTCGACCTTTTGAATCAGCAGGTCAAAGTCGGAAAGCTTCGACCGGTCCTCACCTCCATAGAGCAGGCGTTGCTCTACCTCCTCGCGTCGAATCCCGGCCAGACCCTTGGGCGCGACGAGATCTTGGACGCGCTCTGGGGTGCGGACTATGTCGCAGGGAGCAATGTCGTCGATCGCCATGTCCGCAACCTACGGCTGAAGCTCAAGGATGATTGGCAAAAGCCTCGATTCATTGGAACAGTTGCGGGGAAAGGATACCGATTCCTCCCGTCGGCATGAGTTCGCGTCATGACAGCGCGTTATGCGAGGCGTAGACCTCGAACGTGGCTGCTCTCAGCGGGCGCACCCGCGGGGGCGCCAAATCCACATCCGATTCACCCCGAGCCTTGGTCGTGATGAACGAGACCCTCGGGAACCTCGTGGCGCTGACGCTCCAGCACGGGCAGTACGAGATACGCCGAACGACGGACCCGCAGGAGTGTCGAGATCTCGTGAACGACTGGGCTCCGCACCTGGCCTTCATCGACCTCGACCTGTATGAGCCGTTCATCGACATCGTCGGACGAGGCCTGACGCATGGCCACACGCCGATCGTCGCGTTCACGCGCCGTCGGGACACCGCACTGAAGCTGAGCGCCTACGAGCGTGGCGCGGACGACATCCTCGAGGTCCCGTTCACATTGGACGAGATCGTGGCGCGACCATTTGCGCTGATGCGTAGGGCGCACGGCATCGCCGTCACGATCGTCCCCAAGATCAAGCTCGATGGCCTGGAAGTCGACCTGATCGAGCAGCGCGTCAGCGTCGGCGGCCGCGTCCTGCACCTCACGCCGATCCAGCAGACGCTCCTCTACCTTCTGGCGGCGAACGCCGGAAAGGCGCTCAGCCGGGAAGATCTTCTTGCCACGATCTGGGGCGGTGAGTTCGAGATCGAGAGCAATGTCGTCGATCGGCACATTCGCGAGCTCCGCGTGAAGCTCAACGACGAGTGGCGCGCGCCGCGCTACATCGAGACCGTCCCTGGAGCGGGTTACCGATTCAAGTCGCAGTCCGAAGTGAGCACGGCCGCCGAGTAGTAAAGCGGCCGCGAAATCAGTGCCTTCCATGAAGAGCGGTAATGACGGGGTGGGCGGGGGGTGTTGCAGTAGTCGGCGGCCGTAACAAATTGGTTTCGTCGCCCGCGCGTTGGGGGGGAGGCCGGACCTGTCGACACGAGACATCATTCACTGGGAGTGCCAGTCCGCAGAGCACCGGGCACTTCATTCCCGTCACGGGAATGGCGGCCCCACGATCCATGAGGGCTCGTGGGCGTATTGCGACGGCGCGGGCGCGAACGAGACCCATCGTTGGTCGCCAACCGGCGGAGTTGCGCTGGAATCGCTCGTGCGGTGGACCATGCCGAATGGGGCTTCGACCAAGGACGAGCAGCCGCTCGTGGCGAGTGCACTGAACGGGAACCCAAGCGCAACAAACGGGCATCCGAAAGTCTCGAGGAAGGCGACCGGCGTCCGCCGGACTTAGCCCACTGGGGAGGGGGCAAGGTCATGAACGGGGAGCTCTCACCGGGCACGTACCGCGCGAAGAACGGCGATCTCATCCATTGTCGCGATGACTTCGAGGGTCACAGCCAGATCGACGTTGAGCACAGCGACGGCTCGACGAGCTGGGCCGATCTCACAGCACTCCGCGGCGCGGTTCGCGTATCCGACGATCCGGACTGGCCACTGCGGCATCCGCGGTTCATCGGCGTACTCCGCTTCGATTAGCTAACGTCCTCCGCTCGGGAGGAGAGAGTGGAATACCAGCTTCGGCACTACCGGATCCGCGCGGGGTCCATGGATGTGTTCCTCGATGCGTGGCTGCGGGGTGTCTACCCGCTTCGACGAAAGTTCGGATTCACGTTCGCCGGCGCGTGGCGTGTCGAAGGCGCGGACGAGTTCGTTTGGATCATTGGTTACGACGGACCGGAGGGCTTCGCCGCCGCCGATGACAATTACTACGAGTCTTCGGAACGAAAGCGCATGTCACCCGACCCCGCCGAGTTCATCGAAGCGCCGATCAGCAAGATGATGCGAAGCGTGCTGCCGTCTACGTCGGTGTGAGGATCTCGGTCCGTCAGGTCCCGAAGAGGTGCACGCTGAGCGCGACTTCATCGCCGCGGTTGTGAAGGTGATGTGTGATCCCGTCGCGGGCATGGACCACCTCGGGTTCACGCAGGCGGAGCGCGCGCTCCGGCTGACGCTCGCCGTTGTGCCGGTCGTGGGCCGCGAGGCTGCCGCGCACCGCCGCGAACACCGCCCAGCCCTCGGTGTGCGGATGCTGCGCGTCCTTGGACCCCACCGGCCAGAGCAGCACTCGCGCGTCAAGGCTCGCGGGGCCCGCCGACGCAACAGGGATATGTAGCTCACGCTCGAACGTCTTGGGCGCGACCGCGAGATATTCCGGTACGCAACACCTGTCGAATTTGCGCGACCGGAGCAGCTCGGCGAGCTTGCTCCGAGCGCGTTCAGCGAGGCGGTCGCCGCGTTCGCCGCCCCGAGCGCACTCGGCGAGCTCATCCACGAGGTCACCGAGATGACATCGATGGCCGACCGGTATCTCGAGCGGGTCATTCATCGCCTAGCACCCGGCGCAACGCGCGTGCCAGCGCGCTACAGCTCGGTTAATCCTCGCGGGCGGGCAGCGCCACGCCGATCACATCGCGGA
>VBEU01000152.1 GCA_005883775.1 Chloroflexota bacterium
CCGCCGAGCGTGCCGACCTGCCGATCGGCGCGTTCGCGTGTCTCGCGCAGGACCGGGTCGTGCTGCCCGCCATCGTTCCACCACTCGCGGATCGCGATACTGTCCTGGCGCGTCGCGAAGCTCCCCTGCTTCGGGTCGCGACGGGTCGGCTGACCGACGGGCACGCGCCTGTAGATGCCGGCGAGCGCGTTGCGGACGCGCTCCGGTGTGACCTCGTCAAAACCGAGCGTCGTCTTCGCGGCGATGACTCCGCAGCCGATGTCGACCCCGACGGCGTAAGGCACGACGGCACCGTCGGTCGCGAGCATGCATCCGATCGGCATGCCGTAGCCCTTGTGCGCGTCGGGCATCACGGCCACGCGGACTGCCACGTCGAGCGAGCCGATGTCGCGCACCTGCTGGAGCGTCTCGGGCTCGATCGCGTCCACGGGCAGCCAGCTCCAGGCCTCGGCCCTGCGGCCGGACCAGTCGAGCCGGACGGGAGTACTGGTCGCGATGCTCATGCCGCCGGTCCTCCCGCTTCGTCGACTTCCTCGATGCGCCGTCCGGTGAGCGTCATGAACACGTCCTCGAGCGTTCCGCCGCCGTGGCGCGCGGCGAGCTCCGCCGGCGTGCCCTCGGCGACGAGACGACCTTGATGCAAGATCCCGATGCGATCCGCGAGCCTCGCCGCCTCGTCGAGGTCGTGCGTCGTCAGCAGGATCGTGGCGTCGTGCTCGTCACGCAGATCTCGGACGAAGGTCTGGACCTCCCGCTTGCTCCGGATGTCGAGGCCGGTCGTCGGCTCGTCGAGGAGCAGCAGCATCGGCGTCGTGAGAAAGGCGCGCGCGATCGCGACCTTCTGCTGCATACCGCGGGAGAGCTTCTCCAGGGGCTCCTTCATGCGAGCATCCTCGATGCCGAGCCGGCGTAGGATCGCGACGACTTTCGGACGGGTCTCATCGGCTGAGACGCCGTATAGGCGGCCCGCGTACACGAGGTTCTCCATCGCCGAAAGCTTCTTGAAGAACGAAGCCTCCACCGAGACGCGGTTGATGAGACGCTTGACCGCAAGCTCGTCGCGCTCTATGTCCAGACCGAAGACGCTCACCGAGCCCGCGTCGGGCGTGAGAAGCGTGGAGAAGAGCCGGATGAGCGTCGATTTGCCGGAGCCGTTGGCGCCGAGCAGACCGTAGATCTCACCGCGCCAGACCGACAGGCTGACGCAATCGACGGCGCGCACCGTCGTGCCACCGCCGGGGATGCCCCGCGTCGGCCGGAACGCCTTGCTGACGTCGCAGGCAGCGAGGGCCGCCGTCTTCTTTTCAGTTCGTATTCGTTCGCGTAGTTGGATGGCCATCTTCTTCACTACTCCAAACAAAACAAAAGACCGTGGGCTACTGCCCACGGTCCGAGCGGCCTCGCGAAAAACTGGGTCTAGGCCATCCGGTAAGTGGGCAGGCTGCGCCGACGACCGGCGAGCGCGCCGGGGACGGTGCGATTCGGAATGAAGCTCAGCACTGCGCCACTTCCTTTCGTGAAGTCCACGCACTCGGCGTGGCGATGGGACGATAGCAAGCGCACGCTCGTCGCGTCAATGACACTTTGGCATCGGCGACGAGCGTGCGCGTGCGCCTGCCCTAGAGAGCGACTCTGCGACCTGAGATCAGCTGCACGAGCAGCACGATGAGCGCGATGACCAAGAGAAGGTGGACGAGCGCGCCGAGGTTCAGAACGAACCCGCCGAGCAGCCACAGGATCAGCAGGATCACGATGATCGTCCAGAGCATCCGTGGTTACCTCCTTCCGTAGGCTCTCGACGAAGGAATCACGCAAGCGTCGTGCCACTGCCATCCGCCCGGCCGCATGGTCGCCCGGTGAACGAACGAAGGACGCCCCACTCGGTGGGGCGTCCTTCTGCTGCGGTGAGGCGGTGGTTGCGTCAGGCCTTGCTGAGCTGCCCTCGGATGACGCCACCGGTGTGCACCCCGGAGTGGAAGTTCACGTAGTAACCCGCGGGGTTCGCCATGATCGCCGTGATCAACGCGGGATCGGCAGCGCTGTTCGTGCGGCTAAAAGTGACCGCACCGTTCGAGAGCGTGATGTCGCCCGCCTTGAGCGTGCTGTCGATCTTCACTCCACCGTTGACGCCCGCGGCGCCTTCGTGGATGTGACCGATGTTGATGACGGTGCTGGCCGGGCAACCGGTGATGGACACGTCGAACTTGGCGCTCGTGCTCGTGAACGTCACCATCGCCGTTCCGCTGCAGGTTGACTCGGCGTCGGTGATCGGCGGGTTCTCGTTCGACGCCTTCAGGTCGGCTTTGAAGACGTTGGCCACGGTGGGCGCCGGGCTCGGCGTCGGGCTCGGCGTGGGTGCGGCTGCCGGGCTGCCGCAGCCGGCTGCCAAGATGGCCGCGGCCGCTATGCCAGCGAATAGGCGCATGTCGATCCTCCTTGTCGGTTCGACCGGTATACGGCCGGCCGCACGATTCGGATGACGGACGATCCGCCGTCGTAGACAAGGCCGAGCAGGCCTATAAGCACGGATTCTGTCGAGGACGGTCATCCCTCTCGAGCGGAGGTCCCCCCCCGCCTCTAGCGGCCTACCCGGGGACGGCGCGGGCGACGCCATAGCCCCCTTACGCGGCCTTGCTCCAGGTAGCGCTTGCCCGTTTCACCCCGCTTGCGCGGGTTCGTCACTGTGGCGCTGGCCTCGCCTCACGGCGGAGGGGCGTTACCCCCTACCTTGCCCTGTGGAGTCCGGACTTTCCTCGGCGGCTCTCGCCGACGCGAACGTCCAGCCTGCTCGGCTTTGCCATTTTAGCCTTTTATCGCGCGCCTGCCGGCGCGCGAACTTCACTACTCGTTCGCGGTCCGCGTGACTTGGCTAACGAGCCGACCTGCCCGCGCCATGTCCTTGTTGATCGTGATTCCAGTCAGCTCCCCGTAATACTCGAAGAGACGATCTCCGAGATCCTCACCACTGAAGCGGCCCACGTCTTCGGTCAGCTGCGCGATGTCCAGGAGGCCACATCCGAGATAGGCGCGGCGCCATTCCATCAGGATCACCCCGCGTGCGGTCAGCCGTGCGTGCGTGCACGCCAGCTCGCCATGACAGAGCACCGTCGGAAGAGCCGATAGCGCCTTGGCGGCGGCGCGCGCCTCCACATCCAGCGGGCGATCCGTGGCCGACCTCTCGAGCGCGCGCTCGACACGCTCGACTGGGCCAAGCGCTTTGACGCCCAGCGCTGCGAGTGCCGGGCCATCCGTCGCGACGGCACGCTCGATGGCGAGCTTGGTCAGAACGATTGCGCGGGGGTCCTCATGGCATGCGCTCGTCGTGTCGAGAAAGTCCTCGGTCATGACCCACGGCCAGGCTGGCACGGCGGGCGGAGGGAGCCCACGCGCGAGCACGCGCGGTACGCGGTCGGTCTTGCGCGCGAGGAACGGAAGGAGCTGCACCTCGAGCGAGTCGTTCTGCGGCACGCGTTTCAGAGCGAGAGATCGCTCCACTCCTTCCTGGCTGAAACGAATGCGCTCGACCTCGATGAGCGCGTTCTTCGCGACCAGCTCGCTGCGCACGTCGCGCACATCGGCGCGGAGGCTTCGCGCGACGAATGACGTGAGCGGATCCTGGCTCATGCGCTGATCTCGCCTTCGTCGATCGCGCGGTTGGAGAGCTCGTCGGCCGCGCTGTTCTCCTCGCGAGGGACGTGGCGTATCTCGCGTTCCCGAAAGGAGGCCAGAAGGGCACCGGCGCGAAGGGCGAGAGGGACCAGACCGGGGTGCTTGATGCGCCACAACCCACGCATCTGCTGGACCACGAGAAGCGAGTCCATCCGCACGTCGACCGCCGTCGCTCCGCGGCGCTGCGCCTCCTCGAGCCCGAGGATCAGCGCGCTGTACTCGGCGACGTTGTTCGTGGCGTGGCCAAGCGGACGTGCTAACTCCGCTACGAGCTTTCCCTTTTCGTCGTAGAGGACGGCGCCTGCGCCGGCCGGGCCGGGATTGCCACGCGCGGCGCCATCCGCGTACAGGACCAGCCTCACGCTCCGAAGAGCTGCGCCATTCGCGCGAGGTCGACATTTCCTCCGGAGACGATCGAAACAACGCGCTCGCCCGGTCGCACCGCGATCTTGCCCGCGAGGAGCGCTCCGGTCGCCGCGGCGCCCGCAGGTTCGGCGACGAGCTTCGCCCGCTGCGCCAGGAAACGCATGCCCTCCGCGATGAGGTCGTCGTCGATCACGACCACGTCCGCGACGAGGTGCCGGACGATGTCGAGCGGGATGGTTCCGGCGACCGGCGCTGCGAGCCCGTCGGCGATGGTCGCGATGCGGTCGAGGCGCACCGGCTTCCCCTCGTCGAGCGCACGTCTCATCGCCGCGGCGCCGGTGGGTTCGACCCCGACAACGCGGGCGCCGGGCCGCCTGGCTGCGACCGCGACCGCGATGCCCGCGATCAGCCCGCCGCCACCCACGCCGACCACGAAGACATCCGCCTCGGGTAGGTCGTCGAGGACCTCGAGCGCGCAGGTCCCGTGGCCGGCGATCATCGCGGCATCGTCATAAGGGTGGAGGAAGTAGGCACCGGACCGGTCTTTGAGCTCGCCGACGAGCGCGATGAGCTTCGTCATGTCCGGCGCGAAGGCGATCTCCGCGCCGTAGCCGCGCGTCGCGTCGACCTTCGCCTGGGGCGCGGTCTGCGGCATCGCGACCGTTACCGGGACGCCCGCGGTGCGGGCCGCGAACGCAATGGCTTGTGCCGCGTTGCCGGCACTCATGGTCACGATCCCACGCTCGCGCTGCTCCTTCGACAGCCTCGAGACCGCATAGACCGCACCGCGCGGCTTGAACGAACCGGTCCGCTGGAAGCTTTCGGCCTTGAGATACGCGGCGGTCCCGATGCGTTCGGACAGGGAGCGGCTCGAAAAGAGTGGAGTGCGGTGGAGAACCGGGCCGACGACCTCGCGCGCGCGCTCGACGTCGGCGAGTGTGACCGAGATGATCGTCCTCCACGGTGGGCCCGCCAGGGATCGAACCTGGGACCAGCAGATTATGA